>CAJYRH010000405.1 GCA_913776795.1 uncultured Pseudorhodoferax sp.
CTGCTCAAGACCGTGCCTGGCATCGATCGTCCGGCGATCGCAACCCAGTTGCCGAACGCCCGCGGTGGCGCAACCACGGTGCTGGACCTCGGGGCCAATGTGGATTGCACGGCCGAGCATCTGCTGCAGTTCGGTCTGATGGGAGCAGCTTTGGTGTCGGTGCTCAAGGGGCACGACGAGCCCACCGTCGGTCTGCTTAACATCGGCGAAGAGGCCATCAAGGGCAGCGAGGTCATCAAGCGGGCCGGCGAGCTGTTCCAGGCTGAGCACGCGGCGAGCCACCTGAATTTCCACGGCAACGTCGAAGGCAACGACATCTACAAGGGCACGACCGACATCGTCGTCTGCGATGGCTTTGTGGGCAACGTCGCGCTCAAGAGCAGCGAAGGCGTGGCAACGATGATCAGCGGTTTCCTCAAGGCCGAGTTTTCGCGCAGCATCTGGACCAAGGCCGCTGCGGTGGTGGCCTATCCCGTGCTGAACGCGCTCAAGGGCCGGCTGGATCACCGGCGCTACAACGGCGCGGCGCTGCTCGGTCTGCGCGGCCTGGTATTCAAGAGCCATGGTTCGGCCGATGCGTTCGCGTTCGAACAGGCGCTCAACCGCGGCTATGATGCGGCGCGCAACAAGCTGCTGGAACAGGTGCAGGCACGTATCGCCAAGACCGCACCGCAGCAGGCTCTCGACTCCGGGATTTCGGTTCCAGTCGAGTTGGCGGCCCATTGAAATGAACCGACCCCCACGCCCGTTGTCACCCGTGCCGCAGCCATTCGCAGCGTCGCGGCCGTGCTTGCGGGCTGCCGGGAGCTACTGACCCATGCCCACCTATTCCCGCATCACGGGGACCGGCAGCTACCTGCCGCCGCGCCGCCTGAGCAATGCTGAATTGGCCGCCGAATTGGCCGCCAAGGGTGTCGAGACGTCCGACGAGTGGATCGTCGAGCGCACCGGCATCCGTGCGCGCCATTTCGCCGCGCCGGATGTGACCTGCAGCGACCTGGCGGTGCCTGCTGCGCAGGCGGCCATGGAGGCCGCGGGGGTCGCGCCACAGCAGATCGACCTGATCATCGTCGCCACGTCCACGCCGGACATGGTGTTTCCCTCGGCCGCCACCATCCTGCAGCACAAGCTCGGCATCGCTGGCTGCCCCGCCTTCGACGTGCAGGCGGTGTGCAGTGGCTTCGTCTATGCCCTGACCGTGGCCGATGCGATGATCCGCGGCGGCAACGCGACGCGGGCACTGGTCGTCGGCTCCGAGGTGTTTTCGCGCATTCTTGATTTCAACGACCGCACGACCTGCGTGCTGTTCGGCGACGGCGCCGGCGCTGTGGTGCTGGAAGCATCTGAAACACCGGGTATCCTTGCCAGCGACCTTCATGCCGATGGCAGGCATGTCGGCATCCTTTGCGTGCCGGGTCATGTCTCTGGCGGCTCGGTGCTGGGGGAGCCGCTCCTGAGGATGGATGGGCAGGCGGTGTTCAAGCTTGCCGTCGGCGTGCTGGAGGACGCAGCCCGGGCCACGCTGGCCAAGACTGGCAAGACACAGGATCAGATCGACTGGCTGATTCCGCACCAGGCCAACATCCGCATCATGCAAAGCACGGCCAAGCGCCTGAAGCTGCCGGTGGACAAGCTCATCGTCACTGTGGATCAGCATGGCAACACCTCGGCCGCATCGATTCCGCTGGCCCTGGACCACGCAGTGCGCCAGGGCAAGGTCAAGAAGGGTGACCTCCTGATGCTCGAGGGCGTCGGTGGTGGCTTCACCTGGGGCGCCGTCCTGCTGAACTATTGAGGAAACCGCGCGCAACCGGGTGCCGTCATGGCGCCTGCGTGCCCTAGAAGCCATGACCACACCATTCGCATTTCTTTTCCCGGGCCAGGGCTCGCAGGCCGTTGGCATGCTGGACGGCTGGCAGGGGCACGCCGCCGTGGCGCAGACGCTAGCCGAGGCCTCCGAAGCCTTGGGCGAGGACGTCGCCAAGCTGATCCATGAAGGTCCCAAGGAAGCCCTGGCGCTGACCACCAACACCCAGCCTGTGATGTTGGTGGCAGGCGTTGCCGCGTACCGTGCCTGGATCGCCGAGACCGGCCTGGTGCCGGCCGTCGTCGCCGGCCATTCGCTGGGTGAGTATTCGGCGCTGGTGGCCGCCGGCGTGCTGACGCTGGCGCAAGCCGCTCCGCTGGTGCGCTTTCGCGCCCAGGCCATGCAGGAAGCCGTGCCAGTCGGGGCAGGCGCGATGGCTGCCATCCTGGGCATGGATAGCGCCGAGGTTGGTGCCGGCTGCGCCGAGGCGCAGGCTGCACTGGATGCGCCAGGTGAAGTCGTTGAGGCAGTGAACTTCAACGATCCGGCGCAGACCGTGATTGCTGGCAGCAAGCTGGCGGTTGAGAAGGCGTGCGAACTGCTCAAGAGCAAGGGGGCCAAGCGCGCGCTGTCGCTGCCGGTGTCAGCGCCGTTCCATTCCAGTCTGATGCGCCCCGCTGCGGAAAGGCTGCGCGACCGCCTGGCCGGGTTGGCGCTTTCAGCACCGCAGATCCCTGTGGTCAACAACATCGACGTGGCCGTGCAGCAGGACGCCGATGCGATACGCGACGCGCTGTACCGCCAGGCGTTTGGCCCGGTGCGGTGGGTCGAATGCGTGCGAGCCATCAGGGGCAGAGGTGTCGGCACCCTGCTCGAATGCGGCCCGGGCAAGGTGCTCGCCGGCTTGGTCAAGCGGATTGATGCAGAACTGTCCTCAGGCGCTGTCTACGATCCGGCCACACTGGCCCAGGCAAAAGCACAACTCGAAGGAACGACGGCATGAGCGCACCCGCCATTTCCGAACAGGTGGCACTGGTAACCGGTGCATCGCGCGGCATCGGTGCCGCCATCGCCCTCGAACTCGCGCAACGCGGCTTCAAGGTGGTCGGCACGGCCACGAGCGAGGCCGGCGCGGCCCAGGTCATGCAGGCACTGTCGGGCCATGCCGGGAGCAGCGGCCGCGTGCTGGACGTCAACGATGCCGCGGCTGCCGAGGCGTTGGTCGAGGCCATCGCCAAGGAGCATGGCGCGCTGCACGTGCTGGTCAACAACGCGGGAATCACGCGCGACATGCTGGCCATGCGCCTGAAGGATGAGGACTGGGATGCGGTGCTGGACACTAACCTCAAGGCCGTGTTCCGCATGAGCCGTGCCGTCATGCGCACCATGATGAAGCAACGCTATGGCCGCATCGTCAACATCACGTCGGTCGTGGGGGCGTCCGGCAATCCGGGCCAGGCCAACTATGCGGCCGCCAAAGCTGGCGTGGCCGGCATGACGCGCGCATTGGCGCGTGAGCTGGGCTCGCGAGGCATCACGGTCAACTGCGTCGCGCCCGGCTTCATCGCCACCGACATGACCGACAAGCTTTCGGACGAGCAGCACAAAGCGCTGCTTGGCCAGATTCCGCTGGGCCAACTGGGCAAGCCATCCGACGTGGCCCACGCCGTGGCCTATCTCGCCTCGCCCGAGGCAGCCTACGTGACGGGGCAGGAATTGCACGTCAACGGCGGCATGTACATGTAGTGGCGGGGCGGCCGGCGGTTTCCCGGAAGACCGGGGGACAAGTGCCGGGTACACCGGCTCGCTAAAATCACCGATTCTTTACAAACCCTAAGAGGGAACCATGAGCGACATCGAAGCACGCGTCAAGAAGATCATTGCCGAGCAACTGGGTGTGGAGGAATCCCAGGTCACGAACGAAAAGTCGTTCGTTGCCGATTTGGGCGCCGACTCGCTCGACACCGTTGAACTGGTGATGGCGCTGGAAGATGAATTCGGCATCGAGATTCCCGACGAAGACGCCGAGAAGATCACCACGGTGCAAAACGCCATCGATTACGCCAACAGCCACCAGAAGGCCTGAAGCCGAAGGGAATCGCCGCTTATGTCGCGTCGTCGTGTCGTCGTCACGGGTCTGGGCTGCCTGAGCCCGGTCGGAGCAACGGTGGAGTCGTCCTGGCAGGCCCTGCTCGCAGGCCAGTCGGGCATCGATCTGGTCCAGAGCTTCGATGCAAGCAACCTGGCCTGCAAGTTTGCAGGTGAAGTCAAGGGCTTCGACGTCGGCGCCTACATTCCCGACAAGGAGGCGCGCCACATGGACCGCTTCATGCACCTGGGCATCGCTGCGGCATGCCAGGCGGTCGCGGATTCCGGCCTGGCTACGGGCGACGCATTGAGCGAAGAGGAGGCCACGCGCATTGGCTGCAATGTGGGCTCCGGCATCGGCGGTTTGCCCATGATCGAACAGACCCATGCTGAACTCGTGAACCGTGGCCCACGCCGCGTCTCGCCGTTCTTCGTGCCTGCCTCGATCATTAACATGATTTCCGGTCACGTCTCGATCAAGTACGGCTTCAAGGGCCCGAACATCGCCGTTGTCACGGCCTGCACGACCGGCCTGCATGCAATCGGCTTGTCGGCCCGCATGATCGAGTCGGGCGACGCGGACGTGATGGTCGCTGGCGGTGCCGAGTCCACTGTGTCGCCGCTGGGCATCGGTGGGTTCGCCGCGGCCCGCGCCCTGAGCACGCGCAATGACGACCCGAAGGCCGCCTCGCGTCCCTGGGACAAGGGCCGGGACGGCTTCGTTCTGGGCGAGGGCGCAGGCGTGGTCGTGCTCGAAGAGTACGAACGTGCGAAGGCCCGCGGTGCCAGGATCTACGCCGAGCTTGTGGGTTTCGGCATGACGGGTGACGCCTTCCACATCACCGCCCCGAACATCGACGGCCCGCGCCGCTCCATGCAAATGGCGCTGCGCAATGCCGGCCTGAACCCTGACCAGGTCCAGCACCTGAACGCGCACGGGACCTCCACGCCGCTGGGCGACGTGAACGAATCCAATGCCGTCAAGGCAGTGTTCGGTGAGCACGCCTACAAGCTGGCCGTCAACTCGACCAAATCCATGACTGGCCACCTGCTGGGCGGCGCGGGCGGCATCGAGAGCGTGTTCACGATCCTGGCGTTGCACCACCAGAAGATCCCGCCGACGATCAACTTGACCGATCCCGACCCGGAGTGCGATCTGGATTACTGCCCCAACACCGCCCGAGATGCCCGCATCGACGTGGCGCTAAAGAACAACTTCGGCTTTGGCGGCACCAACGGCTCGCTGGTGTTCAAGCGCGTCTGAGCCATCCGCCACCATCCTGTTCGGCATGCACAGCGCTCCGGCGGTCCGCTACCCGGTGCCGCGGTCCGCGCGCGCCGGTCGCGTGCTGGCTCTGCTGTGCCTGACGCCGGCTGCCCCCTTCTTCTATGCGCTGGCGTCCGGCGCCACAGCGGCGGCTTTGAGCATCGTCTGTGTCGGCTGGCTGTTGGCGGCGACCGTCGTTCTCTTTCAGTGGCGCGGCCTGCGTGCCGGTCAACTGCGATGGGACGGGCGGGCCTGGTGGTGGCTGCCCGACAACGCCATCCAGTCGGATGAGTACGCAGTGAATGTCGTCCTGCATTTGGACCTGCAATCGTCCATGCTTGTGCGCATGACCGGTGCGCCTGGCAGTGTGCATTGGTGCTGGCTTGAGCGCGTTGCCGCGCCGGCGCGCTGGAGCGATTTGCGCCGCGCGCTGTCCCAGCGCCGTGTCCTGCCTGCAGTGCCGGAGTTGCAGTCGTGAGCGGCGCTCCGCCTCCGGTCGGCGACAGCGACCTGCTTCTGGTCGAGCGCGCAGTCGCCGGCGATCAGCGTGCGTTCGAATTGCTGGTCCTCAAATACGAGCGTCGGATCCAGCGTCTGATCGCGCGCATGGTCCGCGACGTGGATCTGGTCGAAGACATAGCTCAGGAGACATTCATCCGAGCCTACCGCGCGCTGCCGAAGTTCCGGGGCGATGCACAGTTTTACACTTGGCTGTACCGCATCGCGGTGAACACGGCCAAGAAGACGCTGATGGATTTCAAGCGCGATCCCACCGTCGCAGAGGCAGCGCTGCGTTCGAGCGACGATGATGATGAAACTTACCGCGCCGAAACCGAACCAATCACCCACGAGACGCCCGACACCGTGCTGGCGGCCAAGCAGATCTCATCTGTGGTGAACATGGCGATGGAAGCCTTGCCCGAGGATCTGCGCCAGGCCGTGACGCTGCGCGAGATCGAAGGTCTCAGCTACGAAGAAATTGCCGAAGCCATGAATTGCCCGATCGGAACCGTGCGTTCCCGCATCTTCCGCGCGCGTGAGGCGATTTCGGCCAAGGTCAGGCCCCTGCTGGAAAACCAGTCGGGCAAGCGCTGGTGACGGCGTGGCAGACACAGTGATGCAGGGATGACGATGAACCACGACGATGTGTTGAAGCTGCACGAGCGGCTGTCTGCGCTGGCCGACGGCGAACTCGACGGCGATGAGACGGCGCAGATGATGGCGGCGCCGCTGGGCGACAGCGATGGCTTGCATGCGACCTGGCAGACCTATCACTTGATCGGCGACGTGCTGCGCGGTGGCGAGCAGACTGCCGTGCATGCGTCTTCCGATTTCTTGTCGCGCTTGCAGTCCCGGCTTGCCGATGAGCCGGCGCTGGTGCCGGTGCGCCCCGTTCCCGCGCCAATGGCAGCGCCGGTTGCCAGTGCGGTGCATGGTCGCGAGCCGGCCAACGACGCAAGCTTCCGCTGGAAGATGGTGGCGGGCTGTGCATCGTTCGTGGCAGTTGCGGCGCTGGCGTGGACCGTGGTCGGCGGCGCCGGTCCCTTCGTGCCGCAGCCGCAAATGGCGGCAGCCGAGGCGCCCGTGGTGGAAGCCCGGGCGGTCGTGCCGCAGGTCGTCGAACAGGAGGTGCGGCTGCCCAGCGGCGAAGCGCAGGTGATGCTGCGCGATGCGCGTCTGGACGAATTGCTGGCCGCACACAAGCAGGCCGGCAGTACCACGGCGCTGCAGATGCCGGTGCCTGCCGGACTCTTGCGCAGCGCGACCTTCACGGCGCCGGAGCGTTGATGGCCGGTCAAGGGTGAGCTTGCTGTCGATGTTCATGCTGTCGTCTGGTCGCGCTGCGGTGGCCGCGGTCTCCCTGGGTCTTGTCGCCTGCACAGCGCTGGCGCAGGTCACGCAGGCGCCCGTCGATGTTGCACCTGCTGCGGCCGAGCAGCGCAGCATCGGCGAGTGGTTGATGCGCATGCACGACGCCTCGCGCAAACGTGCCTACACGGGCACCTTCGTCGTGTCGTCAGACGCCATGCTGGCCAGTGCGCGGATCTGGCACGCCTGCGAGGGTGAGCAGCAGATCGAGCGTGTGGACGCGCTGACAGGGCCGCCCCGCACCACGTTTCGTCGCAATGACCATGTGGTCACGTTCCTGCAGGACAGCAAGGTGGCGCGCACGGAGAGGCGCGAGGCACTCGGGCTGTTCCCCAACCTGCTGCAGGCGGCCGACACTTCGATCGCTGAGTACTACGGCGCCAAGCGGCTCGGGCAGGACCGGGTGGCCGGCTTCGAGGCCGACATCGTGCTTCTCAAGCCCAAGGACAAGTTGCGCTTCGGGTACCGCGTCTGGAGCGAGAAGAAGTCCGGCCTCGTGATCAAGCTGCAGACGCTGGACGTGGACGGCAAGGTGCTCGAGCAGGCCGCGTTCTCCGAGCTGCAGATCGACGCGCCAGTGCGGCTGGAAAGCCTGGCGCGCATGATGAACAAGACGGCTGGCTACCGCACGGAGCGGGTCGAGACGCTGGCGACCGATCCGGCCGCGGAAGGCTGGACCCTCACCGAGCCTGTGCCGGGCTTCCGCTCCATGAGCTGCATCAAACGTGCGCCGCAGCCGGGCATGGTGCCCAGCACCATGCAATGGGTCTTCTCCGACGGCCTTGCGTCGGTGTCGCTGTTCGTCGAGCCTTACGATGCACAGCGCCACTCCAAGGAGGGGTTGGTGGGCATGGGCGCGACACAATCCCTGATGCGCCGAAGCGAGGACTGGTGGCTGACTGCCGTGGGCGAGGTCCCGGTGGCCACGCTCAAGAGCTTTGCCGCTTCGCTTCAGCGCGCCCGCAAATAGACGAGCCTTGGGGCGCAGGCCCTGTGAACCCTGTGATGGAAAGAGGTGGTTGACGATGTCTAGCTTCGCCGGAAGACAACTGCGTGTGCAGGCCATGGCCTGGGCCATGGCATTGACTACATCATTTGCGCTTGTGCCACACACGCCGGTCCTGGCGCAACCAGTGCGCTCGCTGCCAGACTTCACGGACCTGGTGGACCAGGTCGGACCTTCTGTGGTGAACATCCGCACGGTTGAACGCGCAGCCGCGCGCCCCGGTCCAGGCGGCACGGATGAAGAAATGCTGGAGTTTTTCCGCCGCTTCGGTATTCCGTTGCCCAACATTCCGCGTCAGGGTCCGCGCCCGCAGCAGCCTGATGGCGAGGCGCAACCGCGCGGTGTTGGTTCTGGCTTCATCCTGAGCTCCGACGGCCTGATCATGACCAACCACCATGTGGTCGATGGTGCCGATGAGGTGCTGGTCACGCTGACCGACAAGCGCGAATTCAAGGCCAAGCTGATCGGCTCGGACAAGCGCACCGATGTGGCCGTCGTGAAGATCGATGCCACGGGCCTGCCTGCAGTCAAGTTGGGCGATGTGAACCGCTTGCGCGTGGGCGAGTGGGTCATGGCCATCGGCTCGCCGTTCGGACTGGAGAACTCGGTCACGGCTGGCATCGTGAGCGCCAAACAGCGCGATACGGGCGACTACCTCCCTTTCATCCAGACCGACGTGGCGATCAACCCCGGCAATTCTGGCGGCCCGCTGATCAACATGCGCGGCGAGGTTGTCGGCATCAACAGCCAAATCTACTCGCGGTCGGGCGGCTTCATGGGCATCTCGTTCGCAATCCCGATCGACGAGGCCACACGCGTGAGCGAGCAACTGCGCGCCACGGGTCGTGTCTCGCGCGGCAAGATCGGCGTGCAGATCGAGCAGGTCACCAAGGACGTGGCCGAATCCATCGGCCTGGGCAAGCCACAGGGTGCGCTGGTGCGCAGCGTGGAGCCGGGCTCGCCGGCCGAAAAAGCCGGCATCGAAGCGGGCGACATCATCACGCGCTTCGACGGCAAAACCATTGAACGCTTCGGCGAGCTGCCGCGTCAGGTCGGCAACACCAAGCCCGGCAGCCGGAGCGCCATCACGGTTTTCCGCCGCGGTGCGACCAAGGAACTCAGCATACTCGTGGCCGAGATCGAGGCTGAGGCGCCGGTTGCCAAAGCACCGGCCAAGGAGGAGCGCTCGCGCGGTTCCGCCGCCGGCCAAGCGTTGGGTTTGGTGGTGAGCGAGTTGACGGACGCGCAGAAGAAGGAAATGCGCATCAAGGGTGGCGTAAAGGTCGATGCCGCCACGGATGGGGCAGCGCAGGCTGGGTTGCGAGAGGGCGACGTGATCGTGGCAATCGCCAACACCGAGGTCACGGGCATGAAGGACTTCGAGGCCGTCATTGGAAAGGTCGACCGGACCAAGCCGGTGAACGTGCTGTTTCGGCGCGGTGAATGGGCTCAATACGCGTTGATTCGCGCGCAACGCTGAGCCATTCGGGTGCTGTAAAGGCCCCAACATCTGCTCAGGTTTGCAGGACATGGCCCGCCCATGGTGGTGCCGATGCGACTGTTACCTGTTTTTTTTGACAGCATGGGTTGTAGGTGAAGAAGTTAGCGCCCGCCAGCTTTGGCCGCCCGTCAAGCACTTTGGATAGAATCGGCCTCAAGATCAGCGATTTCAAGGCATATCGAATGAGCGTGGAGCTCACGATGCGGGATGCCAACAGCCATGGATAACTTGATCCACAGGGCGCCCACAAGTTGTCCAGATAACTGTTCCGTCATCATGTGGATAAGTTGTGGGTAGATTGCTTGTTGTGACCCTGCAACGACCCCGTGCCCGGCTTCCTGCAGCTTTGCAGCTCGGCCTTTTTGCCTACAATGAAGCTCCAACTATCGCAGTTGCCAAAGATTGTTGGTTCTGGGCGCGTCGTCGATCGACGCGCCCTTTTTCTTTTTGTGCGCCCTCTAAATTCAATTACTTAAAGCTTCCCGTTGATGCAGCACATCAGAAACTTTTCGATCATTGCGCACATTGACCACGGCAAATCAACGCTTGCCGACCGCCTGATCCAACGGTGCGGCGGCCTTGCGGAGCGCGAGATGGAGGCGCAGGTGCTCGATTCGATGGACATCGAAAAAGAGCGTGGGATAACTATCAAGGCGCAGACTGCGGCGCTGCAATACACCGCGCGTGACGGCAAGGTCTACAACCTCAACCTGATCGATACGCCGGGCCACGTCGACTTCTCCTACGAAGTAAGTCGCTCACTGTCGGCATGCGAGGGCGCACTGCTCGTCGTGGACGCATCGCAGGGTGTCGAAGCACAGACCGTGGCTAACTGCTACACGGCACTTGATCTCGGTGTGGAAGTGCTGCCGGTGCTCAACAAGATCGACCTGCCGAACGCCGATCTGGACAACGCGCGTGCCGAGATCGAAGACGTCATCGGCATCGACGCCGCCGATGCGATTGCCTGCTCGGCGAAGACCGGCGTGGGCATCGACGAGATCCTCGAGACCGTGGTCGCCAATGTGCCCGCGCCCAAGGGCAATGCCGACGCGCCGCTGCGCGCGATGATCATCGACAGTTGGTTCGATCCGTACGTTGGCGTCGTCATGCTGGTGCGCGTGGTCGATGGCCGCCTGGCGAAGGGTGAGCGCTTCAAGATGATGGCCACGGGTGCGGCCTACAACGCCGACAACCTCGGCGTCTTCACGCCGGCCAACGAGCCGCGTTCTGCGCTCGAGGCGGGCGAGGTGGGCTACATCATCGCGGGCATCAAGGAACTGCAGGCCGCCAAGGTCGGCGACACCGTCACGCTGGAGAAGAAGCTGCCCAACAACCTGGGCCCGGCCGACGAGCCGCTGCCAGGTTTCAAGGAGATCCAGCCCCAGGTCTTCGCCGGCCTGTACCCGACCGAAGCCAGTGAGTACGACTCGCTGCGCGACGCGCTGGAGAAGCTCAAGCTCAACGATGCTTCGCTGCACTACGAGCCCGAGGTCAGCCAGGCACTGGGCTTCGGGTTCCGCTGCGGCTTCTTGGGCCTGCTGCACATGGAGATCGTGCAGGAGCGGCTCGAGCGCGAGTTCGACCAGGACCTGATCACGACCGCGCCCAGCGTGGTCTACCAGGTGATGAAGAACGATGGCGAAGTCATCATGGTCGAGAACCCGTCCAAGATGCCCGACATCGGCAGGACGGCCGAGATCCGCGAGCCCATCGTCACCGTGCACCTGTACATGCCGCAGGAGTACGTGGGCCCGGTGATGACGCTGGCCAACCAGAAGCGCGGCGTGCAGATCAACATGGCCTACCACGGCCGCCAGGTGATGCTCACCTACGAGATGCCGCTCGGCGAAATCGTGCTGGACTTCTTCGACAAGCTGAAGTCCGTGAGCCGCGGCTATGCCTCCATGGACTACGAATTCAAGGAGTACCGCGCCTCCGACGTCGTCAAGGTCG
>CAJYRH010000406.1 GCA_913776795.1 uncultured Pseudorhodoferax sp.
GCCAGTGCCACGCCACCGACAAGACCGGCGTGCGGCGCAGGGCACCACAGGCAGGCGGTCCAGCCCAGCCGGTCCAGGCGCCGCCAGGCCCCGCCGACGAGCGCCGTGGCGAGCCAGGCGAACATGGTCACGTGCAGGCCCGACACGCTCAGCAGGTGGCTCACACCGGTGGCGCGGAACAGGTCCCAATCGGCCCGCTCGACCGCACCCTGGTCGCCCATGGCCAACGCCGCCACCACGCCGGCATGGCTTGGCTCGGCGACGCGCGCGAAGATGGCGGCGCGCATGGCCTGGCGCGCGCGTTCGACCGGATGTCGCCAGCCACGCTCGAGCCGTTGCGCAGCGCTGTCCTTCGGGCCCGCACGCACATAGCCGGTGGCCTGCACGCCGCGCTCCCATTGCCACAGCTCGTAATCGAAGCCATGGGGATTGCGCTGGCCGTGCGGCGCGCGCAGCCGCGCCTGCAGCAACCACAGGTCGCCCGCCAGCACCTCGGCCGGCCGCTGCGGCACACCGTCCAGGCTGCCGTGGTACCAGGACAGTTCCACACGCGGTGGCACGCGCACCGGGCCACCGGCGTGCCGCGCCGATTCCACGTCGAGCAGCAGGCGCACGGCGGTGTCGCCGGATTGCGGCATGGCAGCCACGCGGCCGGTCAACAGCAGGTCTTGCCCCTCCAGCGCGCTGTCCAGGGCCTGGGCATCGAAGGCCAGCGCCCGCAGGCCCACGATGCCGAAGGCCAGCAGCGCGCAGCCCAGCGCGGCAAGCGAGCGCGCGGCCGACCGCCGGGGGCGCCAGCCACGCCAGACCAGCACGCCTCCTGCCAGGCACAGCAGCCCGTACGGCCAAGCCTGCCAGAGTGCGGGCTGCTGCAGCTGCGCGGCCGTGCCGAGCACGAAGCCGATGCAGCAGGCCAGCCAGGGGCCCGCCCGCGACGTCTCCACCGCCTCTTCGGTCATACGCCCTCACTACACTGCCCACACTGACATGTGCAAGCCACTGGCTCGCCTCTTGCTAGTATCCGGCACCGGTGGCAAGGGCCATGGTTGTTACACCCAGACCAAGAGACACAGATGTCCACACACGCAGCGCTGAACCACGTATCCCATTACCGCTACGACCGCCCCGTGCAGCTGGGGCCCCAGGTCATCCGCCTGCGGCCGGCGCCGCATTGCCGCAGCAACATCATTTCGTACTCGCTCAAGGTCGAGCCGGCGCAGCACTTCATCAACTGGCAGCAGGACCCCTTTGCCAACTACCAGGCGCGGCTGGTGTTCCCCGAGAAGACCACCGAATTCAAGGTCACGGTCGACCTGGTCGTGGAGATGGCGGTCTACAACCCGTTCGATTTCTTCCTGGAGCCGGCGGCCGAGAATTTTCCGTTCGCCTACAGCGCCGAGGTCAAGGAAGAACTGGCCCCCTATCTCGCCGTCGAGCCGGCCACGCCGCTGGTGGAGCAGTACCTCGCCAAGATCGACCGCAGCGAGAAGCGGACCATCGACTTCCTGGTGCAGATCAACCAGCAGGTGGCCAGTGACATCCGCTACCTGATCCGCATGGAACCCGGCGTGCAGACGCCGGAGGAAACGCTGGCGCTCGCTGCAGGCTCCTGCCGCGACTCGGGCTGGCTGCTCGTCCAACTGCTGCGCCGTTGCGGCCTGGCGGCGCGCTTCGTCTCGGGCTACCTCATCCAGCTCACGCCCGACGTCAAGGCACTGGACGGCCCCAGCGGCACCGACCACGACTTCACCGACCTGCATGCCTGGTGCGAGGTCTACCTGCCGGGCGCGGGCTGGATCGGCCTGGACGCCACCTCGGGCCTGCTGGCCGGCGAGGGCCACATTCCGCTGGCCTGCACGCCGCAGCCCTCGGGCGCCGCACCCATCGAAGGCCTGGTCGACGAGGCCGAGGTGACGTTCGAGCACCACATGGCCATCTCGCGCATCTACGAATCGCCGCGCGTCACCAAGCCCTACACCGAAGAGCAGTGGGCGCAGGTGCTGGCCCTGGGCGAGCAGGTCGATGCCGAACTCGTGGCCGGCGACGTGCGCCTGACCATGGGCGGCGAACCGACCTTCGTGGCCACCAGCGACCGCGATGCCGCCGAATGGAACACCGACGCGCTGGGGCCCACCAAGCGCGGCTACGCCACAGAGCTCGTGCACAAGCTGCGCAACGAATACGGCCGGGGTGGCTTCCTGCACTTCGGCCAGGGCAAGTGGTACCCGGGCGAGCAGCTGCCGCGCTGGGCCCTGTCGATCTTCTGGCGCGCCGACGGCCAGCCGAGCTGGTCCAACCCGGCCCTGTTCGCGGACGAGCGCGACGCCGCCAGCTACAGCAGCGAGGACGCCCGGCGCTTCACGTCGCTGCTGGCCTCCAAGCTGAACCTGTCCGACAGCTTCATCGCGCCGGGTTACGAGGACGTCTTCTACTACCTGTGGCGCGAGCGCCGCCTGCCCGTCAACGTCGACCCCTTCGACACGCGGCTGGACGACGAACTCGAGCGCGCCCGGCTGCGCCGCGTGTTCGAGCAGAAGCTCGATGCCGTGATCGGCTACGTGCTGCCGCTGCAGGTGGGCGAAGGCCCCAGCGTGGCCGGCAACCGCTGGACCACCGGCCCCTGGTTCTTCCGCGACGAGCGCATGTACCTGATGCCGGGCGACTCGCCCATGGGCTACCGCCTGCCGCTCGACTCGCTGCCATGGGTGAGCAAGGCCGAGTACCCCTACTTCCACGAACGCGACCCGATGGACCCGCGCGGCCCGCTGCCGACCGGCGAAGCGCTGCGCGCCAGCTACGCCGCAGCCGTGGGTGCGCAAGGCTACGGCAGCGCCGGCGCTGCCGCTGCGGCTGCCGCCAGCGCCGACCCGTCCCGCTTCGTCAGCACCGCAGACCGTCCTGCCGAGGCCGCCCGCAAGCTGCAGGACCGCCGTCTGGGCGAGGCCGCTGCGGCCGACGGATCGCAGTCCCAGCCGGCCAGCTTCCTGCGCAGCCCGGACCGCTTCGAGTCGGCCCACTGGATCACCCGCACCGCGCTGTGCGTGGAGGCACGCGACCCGCGCCGCGCCAACGGCCCTAAGGCCGAACGCGTGGGCACCAAGTCCGGCCACCTGTACGTGTTCATGCCGCCGCTGGCACGGCTGGAGGACTACCTCGACCTGCTGGCCGCGGTCGAGGCCACGGCCGAGGAACTGGGCGTGAAGATCGTGCTGGAGGGCTACCCGCCGCCGCGCGACGCACGCCTGAAGATGCTGCAGGTCACGCCCGACCCGGGGGTGATCGAAGTCAACATCCATCCGGCGCACAGCTGGGGCGACCTGGTGCAGCACACCGAGTTCCTGTACCAGGCCGCGTTCGAGACGCGCCTGTCGGCCGAGAAGTTCATGACCGATGGCCGCCACACCGGCACCGGCGGCGGCAACCACTTCGTGCTGGGCGGCGCCACGCCGGCCGACAGCCCCTTCCTGCGCAGGCCCGAGCTGCTGGCCAGCCTGCTGCTGTACTGGCACAACCACCCTTCGCTGTCCTATCTGTTCTCGGGCATGTTCATCGGCCCGACCAGCCAGGCGCCGCGCGTGGACGAGGCGCGCAACGACCAGCTGTACGAGCTGGAGATCGCGCTGCGCGAGATCACGCGCAACCGCGAGCTCTACGGCCAGGACATGCCGCCCTGGCTGGTGGACCGCACGCTGCGCAACGTGCTGATCGACGTGACGGGCAACACCCACCGCAGCGAGTTCTGCATCGACAAGATGTACTCGCCCGACAGCAGCACCGGCCGCCTGGGCCTGCTGGAGTTGCGCGCCTTCGAGATGCCGCCGCATGCGCGCATGAGCATCGCCCAGCAACTGCTGCTGCGCGCGCTGATCGCCCGCTTCTGGAACGCGCCCTACCAGGCACCCGCGACCCGCTGGGGCACGGAGCTGCACGACCGCTTCCTGTTGCCGACCTTCGTCAAGATGGACTTCGACGATGTCATTCGCGAAATGCGCAGCGCCGGCTATGCCTTCGACAGTTCCTGGTTCGCGCCGCACCTGGAGTTCCGCTTCCCCATCGTTGGCCAGGTCCAGACCAACAGCATCGAACTCACCCTGCGCAACGCGCTGGAGCCCTGGCACGTGATGGGCGAGGAAGGCGCACCCGGCGGCACGGCGCGCTACGTCGATTCCTCGCTGGAGCGCATCGAGGTCCGTGTGACCGGCCTCAACGAGAGCCGCTATGTGATCACCTGCAATGGCCGCGCCCTGTCCATGCAGCCCACTGGCGTCAAGGGCGAGTACGTCGCCGGGGTGCGTTACCGGGCCTGGAATCCGCCCTCGGCCCTGCACCCCACCATCGGCGTGCACACGCCGCTGGTGTTCGACATCGTCGACACCTGGATGAAGCGTTCGCTGGGCGGCTGCCAGTACCACGTGGCGCACCCCGGGGGGCGCAACTACGACACCTTCCCAGTCAACTCGTACGAGGCGGAAAGCCGGCGCCTGGCGCGCTTCTTCCGCATCGGCCACACGCCAGGCACGATGGTGGTGCCACCCGCCACGATCAACGTGCCCGGCAGCCGCGAGTTCCCGTTCACACTGGACCTGCGGCGCTGAACGCAGGCCGGGGTGCGACTGTGGCGTGCATGCAGCATCCCGGCCGTGA
>CAJYRH010000407.1 GCA_913776795.1 uncultured Pseudorhodoferax sp.
CCGGCCGCGTGCCCGTGCGCCAGGCCGACCACATCGCGGCCATCGTCAACCAGGAACTGGTCACCGCCTTCGAGGTGGAACAGCGCCTGGCCCGCGTGCGGGAAGAAGCGGCCAACGCCCGCCAGACCCTGCCCGACGAAGCCGAGCTGCGCAAGCAGGTGCTCGAGCTGCTGATCGAAGAACGCGCCATCCTCAGCTTCGCGCGCGACAGCGGCGTCAAGATCGAGGACCCGGAGCTGGACCGCGCGGTGGCCGGCGTGGCCGCGCAGAACCAGCTCACGATGGCCCAGCTGCGTGAGCGGCTGCGCCGCGAGGGCCTGGACTACACCCGCTTTCGCAACAACCTGCGCGACCAGATGATGATCGAGCGGGTGCGCGAACGTGAGGTGCAGTCGCGCATCAAGATCAGCGACGCTGAGATCGACGCCGCCATCGAGCGCCAGCGCCAGCAGGCCGCGGCGCAGCCCGAGATCGACATCGCCCAGGTGCTGGTGACGGTGCCCGAAGGCGCCAGCGAGGCCGTGGTGGCCGAGCGCCGCGCCAAGGCCGAGGCGGCGATGGCCCGCATCAAGGCCGGCGAGCCCTTCGCCACCGTGGCCCGCGAGGTGTCGGAAGACGCCAACCGCGAGCGCGGCGGCCAGATCGGCCTGCGGCCCGTGGCCCGCCTGCCCGACGTGTTCGTGACCGCGGTGGCCAACCTCAAGGCCGGCGAAGTGGCGCCCACGCTGCTGCGCACCGGCGCCGGCTTCCACATCCTGAAGGTGGTGGACCGCAAGGACGGCGGCGCGCTGCAGGTCACGCAGACGCATGCCCGCCACATCCTGCTGCGGCCCTCGGCCCAGGTGCCGGCCGAGGTGGCCGTACGCCGGCTGGAAGAGTTCCGCCAGCAGATCGAGAGCGGTAAGGCCAGCTTCGAGGCCCTGGCCCGCGCCAACTCCGAGGACGGCAGCGCCCCGCTGGGCGGCGACCTGGGCTGGACCTCGCCCGGCAGCTTCGTGCCCGAGTTCGAGGAAGCGATGAACCGCTTGCCGCTGGGCGGCATCTCGGCCCCCATCACCTCGCGCTTCGGCGTGCACCTGATCCAGGTGCTGGAACGCCGCGTGGTCAATGTCGAGCCCAAGCAGCTGCGCGAACAGGCCCGCAACGCCCTGCGCGAGCAGAAGTTCGACGACGCCTACAACGAGTGGGTGCGCGAGCTGCGCGCCCGTGCCTACGTCGAGCTGCGCGAAGCGCCCCAGCAGCCTTGAAGCACATCGCGCGCAAGCGCTTCGGGCAGCACTTCCTGTCCGACGGCTACGTGATCGAGGCGATCGTCGACGCCATCGACCCGCAGCCGGGCCAGGCGCTGGTGGAAATCGGCCCCGGCCTGGGCGCCATCACCCAGCCGCTGAAGGCGCGCTGCCAGCAGCTCACCGTGGTCGAGCTGGATCGCGACCTGGCGGCCCGCCTGCGCAAGCAGGAAGGCCTGACCGTGGTCGAGTCCGACGTGCTGAAGGTGGACTTTGTCGCGCTGCAGGCCGAGCGTGGCCAGCCGCTGCGGGTGGTGGGCAACCTGCCGTACAACATCTCCACGCCCATCCTCTTTCACCTGCTGGGCGCGGTGCAGGCGGTGCAGGACCAGCACTTCATGCTGCAGAAGGAAGTGGTCGACCGCATGGTGGCCGAGCCCGGCAGCAAGGCCTACGGCCGGCTGTCGGTGATGCTGCAGTGGCGCTACCACATGGAGCTGGTGATCGACGTGCCGCCCGAGGCCTTCGATCCGCCGCCGCGGGTGGAGTCGGCCGTGGTGCGCATGCTGCCCTGGCCCACGCCGGCGGCGGTGGACGTGGCGCGGCTGGAAGAGCTGGTGGCGGTGGCCTTCTCGCAGCGGCGCAAGGTGCTGCGCAACACGCTGGGCCACTGGCTGGAAGAGCGTGGCTTTGCCGGCGACTTCGACCTGGCGCGCCGCGCCGAGGAAGTGCCGGTGGCCGAGTTCGTGGCACTCGCGGCTGCCGTCTGAAAAGCACACCGGCGGCCCGAGGGCCGCCGTCGTCAGAACAGAGTTGAACGAAGCGCTGCCTCAGGCAGCGTTCAGCCACATCGCGGTATCGAAGGCGCTGCTCATCATCGGCATGTTCATGCCGAAGTTGTTGTTCGCAGCCGCCTTGGAAGTGCTCTTCGGCTTGGCAGTCGTCGTCTCTTGGGCCGTCTCAGCAGCCCGCTCCCATGACCCGTTTTCCTGGGAGCGGGCTACTGAAAAGAATAAAAACATCGGAACGGTATCTTCCGGTCGGCCCAGAAGTCGGCCGCATCCCGGAACACGTCGAGCAGCTGCTCGCGCGCTTCGCGGTCGAAGCGGGCGTTGTCGGGCAGCTGTTCGAGCACCACCACGAAGCCGGGCTGCGTGCCCGACTTGTGGACCAGGTCCGTCATGCAGTCGTAGAGGGCGTCCAGGTTCTTGCCGAAGTGCGCCGGGAACAGGAAGGACTCGGCGATGGCCTCCAGCACTTCCTGTTTCGACTGAGCGTTGCTCAGGTTCGCGTACAAGAAATGCTGCCCGACCTCCTGGGCGGACTTCATGAGGTCATCGACGCGGTAGGCGCGGATGGCCTGGACGATGTTCGGACGGACGGTCTGCAAGAGCATGGTCGCGATCCTCCTGGGTTCAAGAGCTGGAAACGTCGGTCACTGCGCAATCCGGCGAAAGCTCGCGTAGTGGTCGTCGGTGTAGTAACAGGCTTCCGGTTGGGTGGCTTGCTGACCGCCACACACGATGCGCCGTGCGCCGCGGTTGCGTGCGCCCGGTGTCTTGACCGTGTATTCGCGGTAGTAACCTCTCGCCTGTCGGGGCAGCAGGCGTTCGCGGTTGCCGAACACACTGCCGTCCTTGTCGTGCGGGAAGGGGCCACCAGCCCGGATGAGGCGTTCCGTGTGCTGTGCCTCGGCAGGCAGCTGCGACAAGCTGACGACGCTGCTGACGGCGGCACCCGGCTCCTGAGGCGATGGCTTGGCAAGCGAGACCGAAGCCGAGCCTGCCAACATCGCCGCGGCCCCGAGGGTGAGCCCCAACTTGCGGAGGCGCTGCACCAAAGAAGACCGTTGGGCCTGAGTCACGGGGTTAACCCTGAAAC
>CAJYRH010000408.1 GCA_913776795.1 uncultured Pseudorhodoferax sp.
AGGTCCAACTACACTGCGGACCATGCCGCCGCACCCGCCACCGCCATGCTGAACGGCCTTTGGCTCGGCTTCTTTCTGGCGGCTGCGGCAAGTGCAGTGTTGCGTTCAGTCTTGCATGGCGACATCGAGGTGTTCGCGGCGATGGTGCAGGCCCTGTTCGGTATGGCCAAGCTGGCGGTGGAGGTGATGGTGCTGCTTTTCGGCACACTGACGCTGTGGCTGGGCTTCCTGCGCATCGCCGAGCAGGCCGGCCTGGTTGACTGGCTCGCGCGCTTGCTGTCGCCGTTGCTTTGCCGCCTGATGCCACAGGTGCCGCGTGGTCACCCTGCGCTGGGACTCATCACGCTCAATTTCGCCGCCAATGCGCTGGGTCTTGACAACGCCGCCACGCCGATCGGCCTCAAGGCGATGCGCTCCCTGCAGGAGCTGAACCCCAGCGCCACTGTGGCCAGCGATGCGCAGATCCTCTTTCTCGTGCTGAATGCATCCGCGCTGACGCTGCTGCCGGTCAGCGTCTTCATGTACCGGGCCCAGCAAGGCGCGGCCGACCCGACGCTCGTTTTCCTCCCCATCCTGTTGGCAAATGCCGCCGGCACACTGGTGGCTTTGCTGGCGGTGGCAGCAGTGCAGAGGCTCAGGTTGTGGGACCCCGTGGTGCTGGCCTATCTGGTGCCCGGGGCCTTGTTGATGGGCGGCTTCATGGCGCTGCTGGCAGGCCTTTCTGCCACGGCGTTGGCAGCGTTGTCATCGTTGCTGGGCAACCTGACGATGTTCGCCGTCGTGCTGCTGTTCATGGTGGCAGGCGCGTTGCGCCGCGTGCCGGTCTACGAGGCATTTGTCGACGGCGCCAAGGAGGGCTTCGACGTCGCCAGGAACCTGCTGCCTTACCTCGTCGCGATGCTGTGCGCGGTTGGCGTCCTGCGCGCCTCGGGTGCCCTGGACCTGGCGCTCGACGGCCTGCGCAGCCTGGTGGCGTTCGCGGGCTGGGACACGCGCTTTGTCGATGCCATGCCGACGGCACTGGTCAAGCCCTTCTCGGGCAGCGCGGCGCGAGCGCTGCTGATCGAGACCATGCAAAGCCAGGGGGTGGACAGCTTTGCCGCGCTGCTGGCGGCGACGGTCCAGGGCAGCACCGAGACCACCTTCTACGTGCTGGCCGTGTACTTCGGCGCTGTGGGCATCCAGCGCGCACGCCATGCGGTGGCTTGCGCCGTGCTGGCCGACGTGGCGGGCATCCTCGCCTCGATCGGTGTCTGCTACTGGTTCTTCGGCTGAAGCAACCCCAAGAAGAACGCCGCGCAGTGCGCGGCGTCTTCAAGGGCATCGGTGCCGGGTCAGATGACCTTGGCGATGCTGGCGCAGACGTAGTCGATGTTCTTGCTGTTCAGCGCGGCCACGCACATGCGGCCGGTGTCGGTGCCGTACACGCCGAACTCGTTTCGCAGGCGCACCATCTGGTCCTTGGACAGGCCCGAGTAGCTGAACATGCCGACCTGGGTCGTGATGAAGCCCATGTCCTGCTTGACGCCGGCGGCCTTGAGCTTCTCGACCAGGGCCACGCGCATTTCCTTGATGCGGGTGCGCATGCCGGCCAGTTCCTCTTCCCACCGCGCGCGCAGTTCGGGCGTGTTCAGCACCGCGGCCACCACGCTGCCGCCGTGCGTGGGCGGGTTACTGTAGTTCGTGCGGATCATGATCTTGAGCTGGCTCAGCACGCGGCCGGCTTCCTCCTTGTCCTGGCACAGAACCGACAGGGCACCGACGCGCTCGCCGTACAGGCTGAAACTCTTGCTGAACGATGTGGACACGAAGAAAGTCAGGCCGGCTGCCACGCTCTTGGCCACGGCCACGCCGTCTTCCGCGATGCCCTGGCCAAATCCCTGGTAGGCCATGTCCAGGAATGGGACGAGCTGGCCTTCCTTCGCCACTGCGATCACCTGGTCCCACTGGGCGGGCGTGATGTCGTAGCCCGTCGGGTTGTGGCAGCAGGCGTGCAGAACCACCACGGTGCCTGGCGCAGCGCCTTTGAGGTCGGCGAGCATGCCGTCAAAGTCGACGCCGCGCCTGGCGGCGTCGTAATAACGGTAGCTATCGACCTGAAAGCCTGCCTGCGTGAACAACGCGCGGTGGTTTTCCCAGCTTGGGTCACTGATCAGCACCTTGGCGCCTGGGTTCAGGTGTTTCAGGAAGTCGGCACCGATCTTCAGCCCGCCGGTACCGCCCAGCCCTTGCACGGTGGCGACACGGCCGCTCTTGACAGGCTCGCTGTCGGCCCCAAATACCAGGTTCTTGACGGCGCTGTCGTATGCGGCGATGCCGTCGATGGGCAGGTAGCCGCGGGCCTTGGGCGCTTGCATCATGGCGCGCTCGGCTTTCTGAACGCATTCCAGCAGCGGCAGCTTGCCGTTGTCGTCGTAGTAGACACCGACACCCAGGTTGACCTTGTGGGGGTTCGTGTCAGCGGCAAACTGCTCGTTCAGACCCAGGATCGGGTCGCGCGGTGCCATCTCGACGGCGGAGAACAAAGACATGGAAGTTCCTGCAGAGGGTTGTCGCTAGCGGGGAGGGCCGTGCTGCGCTAGCCTATCGGGTTGCCCCTCGCTCGAGCTGCGCGAGAAGCCAGCGACGGCCGTGCACCAATTTTAAGCATTCCTGTCACGATCGGATTCCCTATGTCAGAAGTCTTCGCTCCCTCCGCTGAAGAGAAGAAGGGGGCGTTCGTCCACTTCCCCGACTCGCCGTTCGAGCTGTTCCAGCCCTACCCGCCTGCGGGCGACCAGCCTGAGGCGATCGAGCAGCTGGTCGAGGGTGTGCGCGACGGCGAGGTGTTCCAGACCCTGCTGGGCGTGACCGGCTCGGGCAAGACCTACACCATGGCCAACGTGGTGGCGCGGCTGGGCCGGCCGGCCATCGTGTTCGCGCCCAACAAGACGCTGGCCGCGCAGCTGTACAGCGAGTTCCGTGAGTTCTTTCCGAAGAACGCCGTGGAGTACTTCGTCAGCTACTACGACTACTACCAGCCCGAGGCCTATGTGCCGCAGCGCGACCTGTTCATCGAGAAGGACTCGGCGATCAACGAGCACATCGAGCAGATGCGGCTGTCGTGCACCAAGAGCATCCTGGAGCGGCGCGACGTGCTGATCGTGGCCACGGTGTCGGCCATCTACGGTATCGGCGAGCCCGAGAGTTACCACCGCATGATCATGACGCTGCGCGCCGGCGACAAGCTGGGCCAGCGCGACGTGATCGCCCAGCTGATCCGCATGCAGTACCAGCGCAACGAACAGGATTTTTCGCGCGGCAAGTTTCGCGTGCGTGGCGACACCATCGACGTGTTCCCTGCCGAGCATTCCGAGCTTGCGATCCGCATCGAGCTCTTTGACGACGAGATCGAGACGCTGCAGCTGTTCGACCCGCTGACCGGCCGCATCAAGCAGAAGATTCCGCGCTTCACGGTCTACCCTAGCAGCCACTATGTGACGCCGCGCGACAAAGTGCTCACGGCCGTGGAGAGCATCAAGCTGGAGCTGAGCGAGCGGCTCAAGGATCTGGTGGCGGCCGGCAAGCTTGTGGAGGCCCAGCGTCTGGAGCAGCGCACGCGTTTCGACCTGGAAATGCTCAGCGAAGTCGGCCATTGCAAGGGCATCGAGAACTACACGCGCCACCTGTCCGGCGCGTCGCCGGGCGATCCACCGTCCACGCTGACCGACTACCTTCCCAAGGACGCCGTGATGTTCCTGGATGAAAGCCATGTGCTGATCGGGCAACTCGGCGCCATGTACAACGGCGACCGTTCGCGCAAGACCACGCTGGTGGACTATGGCTTTCGCCTTCCCAGTGCGCTGGACAACCGGCCGCTCAAGTTCGAGGAATTCGAGCAGCGCATGCGGCAGGCCATCTTCGTTTCGGCCACTCCGGCCGATTACGAAAAGGCCCATGCAGGGCAGGTCGTCGAGCAGGTCGTGCGGCCGACCGGGTTGATCGACCCCGAGGTCGAGGTGCGCCCGGCCGCAGCACAGGTTGACGACGTGCTCCAGGAGATCCGCCTGCGTGTCGAGCGTGACGAGCGCGTGCTGATCACCACGCTGACCAAGCGCATGGCCGAGCAACTGACGGACTACCTGGCCGACAACGGCGTCAAGGTGCGCTACCTGCATTCGGACATCGACACCGTGGAGCGGGTGGAGATCCTGCGCGATCTGCGCCTTGGCAGCTTCGACGTGCTGGTCGGCATCAACCTTCTGCGCGAGGGGCTGGACATTCCCGAGGTTTCTCTCGTTGCCATCCTCGATGCCGACAAGGAGGGCTTCCTGCGCTCGGAGCGCTCGCTGATCCAGACCATCGGCCGCGCTGCGCGCAACCTGCAGGGCAAGGCCATTCTGTATGCCGACCGCATCACCGATTCGATGCGCCGCGCCATCGACGAAACCGAACGTCGGCGCTTCAAGCAGATGGCCCACAACGAAGCCCAGGGCATCACGCCTCGCGCGATCGTCAAGAAGGTGCGCGACCTGATCGACGGCGTGTACAGCGAAAAGAGTGGCAAGGAGGCTGAGCGTATCGAGCAGGAGGCCGTGCAGCGCGCGAAGGTCGAGGACATGAGCGAGAAGGACGTGGCGCGCGAGATCAAGCGTCTGGAAAAGCAGATGCTGGAACACGCCCGCAACCTGGAGTTCGAGAAAGCAGCCCGCGTGCGTGACCAGCTGGCGCATCTCAAGGCGCAAGCCTTCGGCGCCGCGGGAGGCGACCACCTTTGAGCAAAGACCGCAAAGACCTGCTTACCCGACAGAATCGATAGGGATTTCTGCTATACTTGAGTTAATTGATCGGGAACAAAAGCGCATCGAAGAAGTCCATCGCTGAGGGCTCCAAACCGCTTCCACATCGTCGACGAGTGAAGAGCTGGTGCAAAGCGCGTCGGGCCGGGCTCAAGCCCGCTCCGGCTTCAACGGTAGATCAAGCAATCGAGAAGGAGCTTGCGATGCGTCTGACAACCAAAGGCCGGTTTGCGGTCACTGCCATGATCGACCTGGCTTTGCGCCAGAACAATGGTCCGGTCACGCTGGCGGCCATCAGCCAGCGCCAGCAGATTTCGCTGTCCTATCTGGAGCAACTGTTCGGAAAGCTCCGACGGCATGATCTTGTGGAATCCACACGCGGCCCAGGCGGCGGCTACACGCTCGGCCGCAAGGCCACCGAAATCACCGTCGCCGACATCATCGTCTCCGTCGATGAGCCCATTGACGCGACCCAGTGCGGTGGCAAGGAAAACTGTCTTGGCGAGGCAGGCCGTTGCATGACGCACGAGCTGTGGGCCGCTCTGAACCAGCGCATGGTCGAGTTCCTGGATTCTGTGACGTTGCAAAAGCTCGTCGACGATCAGATTGCGAAGGGTGTGCAGGTCGAAAGCAAGCCCATGCTCAAGCGTGCGATCTCGCCGCAGCCGGTGGTCAAACCGATCCGCGTGAACGCGCCCAACTCCGTGTTCGCGTTGGGCAACGCCTTCGCCAAATCCTGAACTTTTGGCACCCGCCACTTCTCCAGCCAGCCGCGACTGAAAGCCAGCCAATGTCAAGTACGCCTCACTTTCCGATCTACATGGACTACAGCGCCACCAACCCCTGCGACGAGCGGGTGGTGGACGCCATGATCCCGTGGCTGCGAGAGCATTTCGGCAACCCCGCATCGCGCAGCCATGCCTGGGGTTGGGAAGCCGAGGCAGCGGTCGAAAAGGCACGCGAGCACGTCGCAGCGCTGATAGGAGCCGACCCGCGCGAAATCATTTGGACGTCGGGCGCGACCGAGTCGGACAACCTCGCCATCAAGGGCGCCGCGCAGTTCTACAAAGGCAAAGGAAAGCACATCGTCACGGTCAAGACCGAGCACAAGGCCGTGCTGGACACCTGCCGCGAGCTGGAGCGACAGGGCTTCGAGGTGACCTACATGGACGTGCAACCCGACGGGCTGCTCGATCTTGCTGCGTTCGAAGCCGCGATCCGTCCCGACACCATCCTGGCCAGTGTGATGTTCGTGAACAACGAGATCGGCGTCGTGCAGGACATCGCTGCCATCGGCGAAATCTGCCGCGCCAAGGGTGTGGTGTTCCATGTGGATGCTGCCCAGGCCACTGGCCGCGTCGAGATCGACCTCAACAAGCTCAAGGTCGATCTCATGAGCCTGACCTCGCACAAGACCTACGGCCCCAAGGGCATCGGTGCGCTCTACGTGCGCCGCAAGCCGCGCATCCGCATCGAGGCGCAGATGCATGGTGGTGGCCACGAGCGCGGCATGCGCTCGGGCACGTTACCTACGCACCAGATCGTCGGCATGGGCGAGGCCTACCGCATCGCCAAGGAGGAGATGGCGGTCGAGAACCAGCGCATCCAGGCGTTGCACGACCGCATGCTCCGGGGGCTGCAGGACATTGAACAGGTGTTCATCAACGGCCACGCCACCAAGCGTGTGCCGCACAACCTGAACATGAGCTTCAACTTCGTCGAAGGCGAGTCGCTCATCATGGGCATCAAGGGCTTGGCCGTGTCCAGCGGCTCGGCCTGCACCTCTGCGAGTCTTGAGCCTAGCTACGTGCTGCGCGCGCTGGGCCGCAGCGACGAGCTGGCGCACAGCAGCCTGCGCATGACGATCGGCCGCTGGACCACCGAGGCCGACATCGACTATGCCGTGCAGACCATCCGCCAGAACGTGGACAAGCTGCGCGAACTGAGCCCGCTGTGGGAGATGTACCAGGACGGCGTCGACATCTCGTCGATCCAATGGACAGCGCACTGAACACACAACAGACAGAGTGAGAGAACCATGGCTTATTCCGACAAGGTCGTAGACCACTACGAGAACCCCCGCAACGTCGGCTCCTTCGACAAGGGCGACGACTCCATCGGCACCGGCATGGTCGGCGCACCGGCCTGTGGCGACGTGATGAAGCTGCAGATCAAGGTCAACCCGCAGACCGGCGTGATCGAGGATGCGCGCTTCAAGACCTATGGCTGCGGCTCGGCCATTGCCTCCTCCTCGCTCGTGACCGAATGGGTCAAGGGCAAGACGCTGGACGAGGCTGCTGCGCTCAAGAACAGCCAGATCGCCGAAGAACTGGCGCTCCCGCCGGTCAAGATCCACTGCTCCATCCTGGCCGAAGACGCGATCAAGGCGGCCGTGGACGACTACCGCAAGAAGCGCGCGCATTGACCATGGCCGTGACTTTGACCGAGGCGGCAGCCCGCCACGTCAACCGCTACCTGAGCAAGCGCGGCAAGGGCGTCGGCGTGCGCCTGGGCGTCAAGACCACGGGCTGTTCGGGTTTGGCCTACAAGCTCGAGTATGTGGACGAAGCGGCGCCTGAAGATATCGTGTTCGAAGACCATGGCGTCAAGGTGCTGATCGACCCCAAGAGCCTGGCCTACCTCGACGGCACCAAGCTCGACTTCGTGCGCGAAGGCCTGAACGAGGGCTTTCGCTTCGAGAACCCGAACGAGCGCGACAAGTGCGGTTGTGGCGAGAGCTTTCGCGTCTGAATCGCCTTCACTGACGTCAACCGCCATGGCGCCCTGCGTGATGGCGGTTTTTTCTTGGGTGCGCCGCCTGCGCCTACCGTGACCATGAACCTGCAGTCCACCGATTTCGAACTGTTCGATGTGCCGGCGCGCTTTGCGCAGGACCTTGACGCCTTGCAGCAGCGCTGGAAGGCCTTGCAGCGCGAGGCCCACCCCGACCGCTTCAGCGCCCAGGGCGCAGCAGCGCAGCGCGTGGCCATGCAGTGGTCGGTGCGCATCAACGAGGCCTGGCAGCGGTTGCGCGATCCGCTGCGGCGCGCCGCCTATCTGTGCGAACTGAATGGCGCACCGGTCGATGTGCACGGCAACACCAAGATGCCGCCGGCCTTCCTGATGGAGCAGATGGAGTGGCACGAGCGACTCGACGACGCGCGTACGCCGCAGGACTTCGATGCGCTGGCCCTGGAGCTGGCTGCCACCCACGCCCAGGGACTGGGGCGCTGCGCGCGTCTGCTGGACGAGGCAGCCGATTTCGCCGCCGCCGCGGCGGAGGTGCGCGCGCTGATGTTCATCGAGCGCCTGCAGGCCAGCTTGGACGACAAGCGTGATGCCAGTGCGACCGAAGGGGGCGCCGCTTCCGGGGGACAATGAAACCATGGCGCTTCTACAGATTTCCGAGCCCGGCTTCTCGCCCGATCCTCACCAACGCCGCATCGCCGTCGGCATCGACCTGGGCACCACGCATTCGCTCGTCGCAGCCGTGCGCAATGGCGTGGCCGAGTGTCTGCCCGACGAGCAGGGGCGCGTGATCCTGCCCTCGGTGGTGCGCTATCTCACGGCCTCGGCCGGTGGCGCCGGCCGGCAGATCGGCCACGAGGCATTGGCCGCGCAGACGACCGATCCCGAGAACACCATTGCGTCCGTCAAGCGGCTCATGGGCCGTGGTGCGGCCGATGTGACCACTGCCGGCCTGCCGTACCGCCTGGCGCCTGGTGAGGGCGCCGGCATGCTGCGCATCGAGACCGCGGCTGGCCCCAAGACCCCCGTGGAGATCAGCGCCGAGATCCTGGCCACATTGCGTTTCCGTGCCGAGGACAGCTTCGCCGACGAACTCCACGGCGCCGTGATCACCGTGCCGGCCTACTTCGACGATGCACAGCGCCAGGCCACCAAGGACGCCGCGCAGCTGGCCGGCATCCACGTGCTGCGCCTGATCAACGAGCCGACCGCCGCGGCCATCGCCTACGGCCTGGACAACGCGTCCGAGGGGGTCTACGCCGTTTACGACCTGGGCGGCGGTACTTTCGACATTTCCATCCTGCGCCTGTCGCGCGGTGTGTTCGAGGTCATCGCAGCAGGTGGCGATTCCGCGCTGGGCGGCGACGACTACGACCAAGCGCTGGCCGATTGGGCCCAGCAGTCCAGCGGCTTGCAGGCCGCAGGCGCGCAGCAACAGGTCGCCTTGCGCCGGGCGGCGCGTGCGGCCAAGGAGCAACTGACGGACCAGGAACGCGCCACGCTGCGCGTACAGCTTGGCGAGCGCGAATTGGTTGTGGAGGTGACCCGTGCCGACTTCGAGGCCAGCACGGCTGCGCTGACCGCCCGCACCATGGCCGCCGCGCGCAAGGCATTGCGCGACGCCAGGCTCACGCCGGCGGACGTGCAAGGCACGGTGCTGGTCGGTGGCGCCACGCGGATGCCGCAGGTGCGCCGTGCGGTCGCGTCCTTTTTCGGCAAGCCGCCATTGACCAACCTGAATCCCGACGAGGTCGTTGCGCTGGGCGCAGCCATCCAGGCCGACCAACTCGCCGGCAACAGGGGCGCGGCCGATCTGCTGCTGCTGGACGTGATCCCGCTGTCGCTGGGCATCGAGACCATGGGCGGTCTGGTCGAGCGCATCGTGCCGCGCAACCAGACCATTCCGACCGCGATGGCTCAGGACTTCACGACGTACCAGGACGGCCAGACTGCGCTTGCGCTGCACGTGGTGCAGGGTGAGCGCGATCTGGTGGCCGATTGCCGCAGCCTGGCGCGCTTCGTGTTGCGCGGCATCCCGCCGATGGCGGCCGGAGCCGCGCGCATCCGCGTCACCTTCACCGTCGACGCGGACGGCCTGTTGACGGTGAGTGCGCGCGAGCAGGGCAGCGGAGTCGAAGCCCGCGTGGACGTGAAGCCGTCCTACGGCCTCAGCGACGATGAGATCGCACGCATGCTGCAGGACAGCTTCAGCACGGCTGGACAGGACATGCAGGCGCGTGCGCTCGTCGAGGCGCGTGTCGAACTCGACCGCATGCTGCTGGCCACGCAGAGCGCCCTGCAGGCCGATGGCGACCTGTTGCCGGCGCCGGAGCGCGCCACCATCGACGCGCAGGTCGCTGCCGCCCAGGCCGCGCGCGCGGCCGACCAGCTGCAGGCCATGACCGCCGCCACCGAAGCCCTGGCCAAGGGCACGGAGGCCTTCGCCGCCCTGCGCATGAACGCCGGCATCCAAAGCGCCCTGTCCGGCAAGAACATCGAGTCCGTTTGATCCCCATGCCCGTCATCAAGGTCCTGCCCCATCCCGAGTTCTGTCCCGCCGGCGCCCAAGTGCGTGCCGCGCCCGGCACCACCGTCTGCGAAGCCCTGCTGGACAACGGCATCGCCATCGAGCATGCCTGCGACATGAGCTGCGCCTGCACCACCTGCCACGTGATCGTGCGCCAGGGCTTCAACACGTTGCAGGAACCTGAAGAAGAGGAAGAAGACCTGCTGGACAAGGCCTGGGGCCTCGAGCCCCAGTCGCGCTTGTCGTGCCAGGTCATGCTGGGCAAGGACGATCTCACCGTGGAGATCCCCAAGTACACGATCAACCACGCGCGGGAGAACCACTGATGCGCCAGATCGTCCTCGACACCGAGACCACGGGCCTGTCCGCCGCCACCGGCGATCGCATCATCGAGATCGGCTGTGTGGAGCTGGTCAATCGCAAGCTGACCGGCAACAACAAGCACCTGTACCTGAACCCGGAGCGCGACAGCCACGAGGACGCGCTCAAGGTGCACGGCATCAGCAACGAATTCCTTCGCGACAAGCCCAACCTGCACAATGCGGACCCATGCGGTGGCGCTGACGCTGCCCTACGTGGTGACCTACACCTACAACTGAGGCGCCATCGCATGGGTCCGCATTGTGCAGGT
>CAJYRH010000409.1 GCA_913776795.1 uncultured Pseudorhodoferax sp.
AGCAGCGGGCAGACGATCTTCGTGCCTGCCGCCTCGCTGGCACGGTCATGCTCCAGATCGATCGTGGCCGAAGCGCGGTAGTCCTCGCAGCTGCCGTGCACGCAGCGTGGATCGTCCATGCAACGCTTGTATTCGGCCAGCGCACGCGGATCGTAGTGGTCGAGCGAGCCGCGGCCGAAGGTGGCGAATAGGCTGCGCACCCAGGCCCGCATGTTGTTGGCCAGCAGCGTCTCGGGCAGCGGCGCCTGCTGGATCAGGAAGAACCAGTGAAAATAGGCAGTGGCGAACACCCGGTCCGTCTGTTCATACATGGCCAGCGTGGGGGCGATGTCGATCAGGCACAGCCGCTCGACGCGGCTGGCGTGGTCCAGCGCCAGCCGGTGCGCCACGCGCGCGCCACGGTCGTGGCCGACGAGCCGAAAGCGGTCGATGCCCAGCGCATCGACAAGCGCCACCACATCGTGCGCCATCGTGCGCTTGCGGTACGCCGCATGGCCCGCATCGCCAGGGGGCTTGTCCGAGTCGCCGTAGCCACGCAGGTCGGGACAGATGACGAAGTAGCGCTCGACCGGTTGCGGGGCCACCGCATGCCACATGTAGCTGGTCTGCGGGTAGCCGTGCAGCAGCACGAGCGCCGGCTTGCCGTCCGGTTGCGGCGCGGACAGGCGCGCGTGGATGCGGATGCCGTCGGCTTCGATGAAGCGGGCCGTGAAGTCTTGAAAGTCCATCTCGTCTCCTGGTTGCGCCGACCATAGCCAAGACAAGAACGCCGTGAACTCACGCACCATGTGAACTGCCCGGTATTTTCGGGGCGGTTTTCAACTTGCTATCGACGCAATCCGGATGCGCTATTTTCCAAACGCTGTTTCCCGACTCTCTGGAATGTTCGTCTTCGACGAAGTTGAGAGCGCACTTGCTGCGGAGCAAGCCGCCTGGGGTGGGCATATCAATTCGGACTATCTGACGGACGTTGGCCTCACGTACAACGCTGCAACCCGGGTCGATGCAAACTGGATCACACAGATGCTAGACGCCGAGGCCAACCTCGTTCCTGGTTGGGAACAGCTCGCCGCGAAGTACTGGAGTGGAGAGCCTGGTTGCGCCGCTCCGATTTGGGAGCTTTTGATTGACGGAAGTGCGACCATATGGGGAACTCGTGTTCGCAATCAGGCGTATGACATCGTCCGAGCACGATATCCACGTTCTCTCGGCCTTCTAGAGGAAAGCCGGATTGCTGCGCTCCTGGGTTTCTCTCTTGGCAACATCTGCTCCTGGCTCACACGCCGAGGAAACGATGTCGAATTAGCGTTCTACCTCGACAACACATTGGAGAACGATCCGCGCTACTCCGCCGCGGTTGAGCAGTACCTTCTGACTGCTCCGCGGAGTTCGGTCAACATTCGCGACCTTTTCGCCACGCCCGGCGTGGCTAGGCTTCCTGACCTGACTTCATACTCCAAGGTAGTGGCTGTGAAGGCAAGGCAGTCGACGCGGTGAACTCGCTCCGCAGGCTCATCTGCAATGCACAGATGAAGGAGCCCCTCACCCTCGCAACAACGGCAACAACTCCCGCCCCTGCCGCCCAATCTCCGCCAGATACGGCGTATCCGACAGCACAAAGTGCGTGATCCCCAGCGCCTGGTACTTGCGCAGCGAAGCCGCCACTTCTTCCGCCGACCCCACCAGCCAGGTCGTCCCCGCCCCGCCCCCACCGTAGCGCCCCGGCGCGGTGTAGAGGTTGTCGTCCAGCACGTCACCCCTCGCCTGCAGGTCCAGCAGGCGCTGCTGGCCCACCGCCACCACGCGCCGGTGGTCGTGCCAGCTGCCGCCCTGGTTCTGCGCCATCGCGCCGAGCTTGGCCTCGGCGTCGGCCCAGGCCTGGGCCGTGGTGTCGCGCACCAGCGTCGTGATGCGCAGGCCGAACTCCAGCGGCGCATGCGCGCGGCCGAGCTCGCGGCTCAGCGCGCGCAGGCGCTCGATGCGGGCGTGCAGGTCGGCCAGCGGCTCGCCCCAGAACAGCTGCACATCGGCCTCGCGCGCGGACACGCGTTCGGCCGCGGCCGAGGCGCCGCCGAAGTACAGCTTGGGATGGCGGCGCTGGCCGCGCACGGCGATGCGTGGCACCACGGTGGACTGCGCGACCTGGAAGTGATCGCCGCGGTAGTCCACGGCCTCTTCGGTCCACAGCCTGCGCACGATCTGCATGAACTCCAGCGTGCGCGCGTAGCGCTGGTCCTGCTCACCTTCCGCGTCGCCGTAGGCCGCCAGGTCGTCCTTGCCCGAGACGATGTTGATGCGCACGCGGCCGCCGCTCAGGTGGTCCAGCGTGGCCGCGGCGGTGGCGAACTGGGCCGGCCGCCAGTAGCCTGGCCGGATCGCAATCAAGGGTTCGAAGCGCGTGGTGCGCGCGGCCAGCGCGGTCGTGACCGTGAAGGTATCGGGCCGGCCCCAGCCGGCGCCGAGCAGCGCACCGGTCCAGCCGTTCTGCTCCAGCGCGAGGGCCTGCTGCGTCAGCGTGTCCAGGCTGTTGTGGTCGGCCACGGCGGTGTCGCCGCGGTGGCCAGCCACCACCTGGTTGGGGATGTACCAGAGGAACTCGGAAGGTGTCGTCATGGGGTCTCCAGAACGGGGATGGCCGGGCGCTGCACCTGGGGCACGGCCGCCATCAGCGCCTGCGTGTAGGGGTGCTGCGGCGCGCCCAACACGGCCTCGGCCTCGCCCTGCTCCACGAGCCGGCCCTGCTGCATCACGCCCACGTGGTCGCACATGTGGCGGATCACCGCGAGGTTGTGGCTGATGAGCAAATAGGTCAGGCCGAACTCCTCCTGCA
>CAJYRH010000410.1 GCA_913776795.1 uncultured Pseudorhodoferax sp.
GTTTTGAATTCTTCGATGTCGGCGAAGCTTCGGTAGACGCTGGCGAAGCGGACGTAGGCCACTTTGTCGAGCTTTTTGAGCTCGCGCATGACGAGTTCGCCGATCGATTGCGATGGGATTTCGCGTACGCCCAGGTTCAGCAGTTTCTCCTCGACGCGCTCGATCGCTGCATCCATCTGCTCGGTGCTGACGGGGCGCTTGCGCAGAGCGAGCGCAAACGACGACCGCAATTTGAGGGGAGAGTATTCGGTGCGCCGGCCATCCTTCTTGACCACCGCCGGAAAGCTCACCTCGGCCCGCTCGTAGGTCGTGAAACGCTTGTCGCAGCCGGCGCAGCGCCGGCGCCGGCGAATGAAGTCGCCGTCTTCCGAAACCCGGGTCTCGGCGACCTGGGTTTCGGCGTGGCCACAGAAGGGGCAGCGCACGGGGGGGCTTCGCCGGTCTGCTTGCTCAGCGGTACACCGGGAAGCGCTGGGTCAGGGCAGCCACCCTTGCGCGCACCTGGGCCAGGTTGGTCTCGTCGCGCGGGTTGTCGAGAACGTCGGCAATCAGGTGGGCGGTGGCATGCGCCTCGTCCGTGCCGAAGCCACGCGTGGTCAAGGCCGGGGTGCCGACGCGCACACCGCTCGTGACCATCGGCTTTTCCGGGTCGTTTGGGATGGCGTTCTTGTTGATGGTCATAAGGGCTGCGCCCAGCACGGCCTCGGCTTCCTTGCCCGTGATGCCCTTGGCGCGCAAGTCGACCAGCATCACATGGCTTTGCGTGCCACCGCTGACGATGCGCAGGCCGCGCGCCGTCAGCGTCTCCGCAACCACGCGGGCATTGTCAAGTACACGCTGCTGGTACGACTTGAATTCAGGCGTCAGCGCTTCCTTGAACGCCACGGCCTTGGCCGCGATCACGTGCATCAGCGGGCCGCCCTGCAGGCCCGGGAACACGGCGCTGTTGATGGCCTTCTCGTGCTCGGCCTTCATGAGGATGATGCCGCCGCGCGGGCCACGCAAGCTCTTGTGGGTGGTGGAGGTCACCACGTCGGCATGCGGAACCGGGTTGGGGTAGACGCCCGCGGCGATCAAGCCGGCGTAGTGCGCCATGTCGACCATGAAGATCGCGCCGACCTCACGTGCCACTTTCGCGAAACGCGCGAAGTCGATGTGCAGGCTGTAGGCCGATGCACCGGCAATGATGAGCTTCGGGCGGGCTTCGCGCGCGCGGCGCTCCATGGCGTCGTAGTCGATTTCCTCCTTGGCATTGAGCCCATAGCTCACCACGTTGAACCATTTGCCGCTCATGTTCAGCGCCATGCCGTGGGTCAGGTGACCGCCTTCGGCCAGGCTCATGCCCATGATGGTGTCGCCGGGCTTGAGAAAAGCCAGGAAGACGGCCTGGTTGGCCGAGGCGCCGCAGTGCGGTTGCACATTGGCGGCGTCTGCGCCGAACAGCTGCCTGACGCGGTCGATGGCCAATCGTTCGGCCACGTCCACGAACTCACAGCCGCCGTAGTAGCGGCGGCCTGGGTAACCTTCGGCGTACTTGTTGGTCAGCTGCGAGCCCTGTGCGGCCATGACGGCGGGCGAGGCATAGTTCTCGCTGGCGATCAGCTCGATGTGGTCTTCCTGTCGGCGGTTCTCGGCCAGGATGGCGGCATGCAGCTCGGGGTCGGTTTGTTCGATCAGGATGTTGCGGTCGTACATGGCAGTCCTCAGAGGTGTGGCCTTGTATCAGTACAAGGGCTGCCCAGGCGAACGGCTGAACGCGAGGGATCACGCGGATCCTGCGGTACGCTTCCCAGTGGTTGTCGAGGAGCTTGTGAAAGTCCGGCGGTTCCACGTCAGCATGCGGTCTGCGCTTGACCGTTGCCTATCGCCAGTTGCGTACGGGCGCTAGTGTAGCCGAGCTGCCGGCCCGGCCCTGGACCTCAGGAGGCGCTCTGGGACAGCGACAACAGGGTGTCGTCGGCCTTGGTCTGGACCGGCGCGATCTGCGGTTCGCCAGCCGGCGCTGCGGCGGGAATCACGCGGGGCTCCGGCGCGGGCAGAGCGCGACCTGTGGCCACCTGGAACAACCGCGCATGTTCTGCCAGCACCTTCATGGCGTAGCTCTGGCCCTGCTCACCCAGCCCGTCACCGACGTAGTGCCGCAGGCCGCCCTCGATCGAGCCGGCGCGGGAAATGCACTCCTGCAACACCTTCACGCCCACCTTCAGATTGGTTACGGGATCAAAGGCCGCGAGCGCCCCGCCAAAGCGTTCGTACTTGGACGTGTGGATGCGCGTCATGACCTGCATCAGGCCCTGGGCGCCCACGGTGCTCTGGGCAAAGGGGTTGAACCCGGACTCCACGGCCATGATGGCCAGGATCAGCGTCGGGTCAAGTTTGGTCTGGCGGCCCACCTCGTAGGCTTCCGCCACCAGCGCACCCAGAGGCTCGGGCGCCACGCGGTATTTCTTGCTGAGCCAGAACGCCACTGCGGCTTGCTGTTTGGGAAGCTCTGCAGGATTGGTGGCCGTGGCGCGCTCGATCGCGCCTGGCTCGGACGGTTGCCAGGCGGCTTCGGTGGTGGCGATGTGGCGCTCCTGCAGCCAACCCATCAAAGCCACTTCCGCCGACTGGCGCAGGTCCGGGCGCGCCATCGCGGTGCCGGCACACACGACCACGATCAGTCCCAGCAGGGCAAATCCGTTGTGCGTGATCTCGAAGAACCCTTGGGCGACGTCGGACGCGAACGTCCTCAGCCCTTGCCCGATGTTCCGTAAAAGCTCCATGGCCTTCCTTCTCTCAGAAGCTCTCCGTCTCGGCGCGACGCCTGACGGAAGGCTTGTCGATCGGATGGGGTCGGTGTCCCGGAATCGCAGCGTTCCTGCAGAAGGAAGCGACTCTGTGGCCTCGTGGCACTAAGGGTAAACCCCAGGGTCCCCTGGTGGGGCTGGCGGATTCTAGAAGTGGCTTTAATAACAAGTCAAGAATATAAAAAGTATTCTATATTCTCATCGGTAATTTTCGAAGTTTGCCCAGATGACGCCCGATGTCAACACAAGCGCGTCAATGGCGACCACCGCCGCCATTGAAATGCCGCGTTTGCCAGTCGCGGGTCCGGCAACTAGAGTGAAGTCGCTTGCCTGACAGCGAGCATTTCACCGGTACCAGCAGAACTGCGGCATTCGTGCCAATTGATGCTGAACCGGTCCCCTCGGAGGCAATCCTTTGTCTCCACCGCACGGCAGGACATCGACCTCCGGCCTGCGAAAACGGCAGCGAAAGACGATGAGTCCGTTGCCCGGCCCGGCGTCCAGGATCTTCCCAGGCGCCGGGCCTTTTTGCTGGGGCTGCCGCAGTACGATGCCGGCATGTTCGCAGCGTTCCGTTCGCGCCGTCCGGTCTGGCTGCAGCGCCTGGCCCTCGGTCTTTTGGGTCTGGCCTTCGTCTGGAGTGCGGGCATGTTGTGGCTGCCCTGGGTGCTCAAGCCGCAGGCCGAGCGTGCCCTCGGCGAAGCGCTGGGCCGAAGCGCCCACATCGGCAAGGTGGAGTTCCGGCCCTGGAGTCTGGAACTTACGCTGCATGATCTGTCGGTGCGGACGCAGGACGGTTCCGCCGACCAACTGCACATCGGGCAGGTTTACGCGAACGCAGCGCTTGCCTCGCTCTGGCGCCTGGCGCCGGTGCTGGACGCTTTGGTGGTGAGCCAGCCGCGCCTGCAACTGCGCCAACTGTCGCCTGGGCATTACGACGTCGACGACATCCTGGCACGCGTTTTCGCTCCTTCCGAGAGGCCGCCTGCAGAACCAGCGCGCTTTGCGCTCTACAACCTCGCGCTTTCGGACGGCGCGGTCGAGTTCCAGGACGACACGGTGGGGCGTTTGCACAGCCTGCGCAGCCTGCAGCTGGGTCTGCCCTTTCTCAGCAACCTGCCAGCGGACCGCGACATCCAGACCCAACCGCGTCTGGCCTTCACGCTCAATGGGAGCGCGTTCGACTCGTCGGCGCAGAGCACCCCCTTCCTGGACTCGCGCAAGACCGCGGCGCACCTCGCCATCCGGGGATTCGACGTGCAACCCTATCTGGCCTACTGGCCCCAGGGCCTGCCGGTGAGGCTGCTGGCGGGGCGGCTGGAGGCCGACCTCACGCTGGACTTCGAGCAGACACCCGCGCCGTCGGTGGTCATCAAGGGTCAGCTCGGCCTGCATGGCGTGCAGATCCGGGATGGCGGCGGTGGTGAGTTGCTGCAGGTACAGCGCATCGCGCTGAATGTTGCTGAACTGCGCCCGCTGCGGCGTGTCCTGCGGCTCGCTTCGATCGAGATCGAAGCGCCACGCCTGCGGGTGGAGCGCGACAGCGTTGGTCGCCTGAACCTGTCGCCGGCGCCTGTGGCGTCGGCACCGGCGGCTCCCCCGCTCGAGCCCACGCCACCGGGGCAGGGCTGGACCGTGGCGCTGGACAAAGCCTCCGTGCAGGGAGGCAGCATCGCCTGGCGCGACCAGTTGGCACAGCCAGGCGGCCCGCCGGCCGAACTGTCGGTGGATCAACTCTCACTGGCCTTGACGAACCTCGCCTACCCTTTCGCACGACCGGCTCGCCTGCAAGGCTCAGCCCGGATCGGCGGCGCGGCCGACTTGCGTTTCGAAGGCAGTGCGACCGACCAGGCGGCCGATCTGAATGCCACGCTCGACAGTGCGCCGCTGGAGCTGGGGGCAGCCTACCTGTCGTCGGTGCTCAAGCCACGGCTGAAGGGCGAGCTGTCCGCGCGTCTCGGCCTGGCATGGAAGGCCGATGGCGGCACGGTGGTCAGCGCCGAGCAGTTGACCATCGCGCAGCTCTCGCTGGCAACGGCCGAGCCCACCGAGATCCGCAAGCTGGAGGTGCGCGAAGCCCGCATCGACCTGGCCAATCGGTCGGTGGACGTCGGGCGGCTGCAGGTGGACAGGCCGCGTCTGGCCTTGGCGCGCGATGCCAAGGGGCGCTGGATGTTTGAGGATTGGCTGGCGCCAGAGCGCGCCGAGCCGCCTGGGACCTCGCCCACAGCGGCGCCATGGCGCGTCGGGTTGCAGGCCATGGCGCTGGACGAAGGCACGCTCGGCTACGCCGACGGATCCGGCGCCAGGCCGGTCGCGCTGGCGGTTTCGGCGCTCAAGCTGCGCGCCGGCCCGGTGCGGCTCGACCGGCGCGAGCAGCCGGTGCCGGTGGAACTCTCCGCTGTTGTCTCGGCCGGAAAAACCGCGCCCGGCCGGCTGTCCCTGCGAGGCCAGGTGGCACTGGAGCCGATGGTGCTGCAGGCCGACCTCGACCTGCAGCAGCTGCCCCTGCACGCGTTCGAGCCGTATTTCGGCGAAGCGCTCAACGTGCGGTTGCAGCGCGCTGACACCAGTTTCAAGGGCAGCCTGCGCTATGCCGCGCAGGGCGGCGGCCCGGCGCTGCGTGTGGCGGGCGAACTGGGTATCGACGATCTGCGCGTGCAGCGCGGCGTGGCCGCCGCCGCACCAGACGCACCCGGGCGCGACCTGCTGAGCTGGAACACGCTGCGCCTGCGAGGCCTGGCGCTCGAGATGGCTCCTGGCGCGGCGCTGGCATTGTCCGTTCAGGAGACCGCGCTCGGCGACTTCTTTGCCCGCGTGGTCGTCGACGAGAACGGCCGCATCAATCTGCAGGACTTGGTCAGGTCTGTGCCGGCGGAGCTTCCGAGTGCTGCGGGCACCACCGGCACCACCGGCACCAACGGCACCAACGGCACCACGGGTGCCGCCGCGGCCGCAGACACGTCCGGCCCGGCGCCCAACATCCGCTTCGGGCCGATCCGGGTGCAGGGCGGCCGCGTGCTCTTTTCCGACCGCTTCGTCAAGCCCAACTACACCGCCAATCTGACCGAACTGCAGGGCCGGCTCAGTGCTTTCGACTCGACCGGCGCATCCGGTGGCCAACCGGCCATGGCCGACCTCACGTTGCGCGGCCGGGCGGAGGGCACGGCCTCGCTGGAAATCGACGGCAAACTCAACCCACTGGCCAAGCCGCTGGCACTCGACATCCGCGCCAAGGTGCGCGACCTGGAACTGCCGCCGCTGTCGCCATACTCCGTGAAGTACGCTGGCCACGGAATTCAGCGCGGCAAGCTGAGCGTGGACCTGCATTACGAGGTGTTGCCCAACGGCCAGCTCACGGCCAGCAACAGCCTGGTGCTCAACCAGCTGACCTTCGGCGACCCGGTGCCTGGGGCGCCCGCCAGCCTGCCTGTGCGCCTTGCCGCCGCCCTGCTGGCCGACCGCAATGGCGTGATCGACCTGAATCTGCCCATTCAAGGTTCTCTGAACGACCCGCAGTTCAGCATCGGGCCGGTGATCATGAAAATCCTCGGCAACCTGATCGTCAAGGCGGTCACGGCGCCGTTCAGCCTGCTGGCCAGCGCCTTCGGCGGCGGAGGCGAGGAGCTCGGCAAGGTGTCATTCGCGCCAGGTCTGGCCACCCTCGACCGGAACGCCGAGCAGCAACTCGGCAAGGTGGCCAAGGCGCTGGTCGACCGCCCCGGTCTCAAGCTCACGGTGATCGGCACGGCCAGCCGCGAGGCCGAACGCGATGCCCTCAAGCGCGCGCGGCTCCAGCGCATGGTGCAGGCCGAGAAGCGCCGCGAGATCGTGGCCGCGGGCCAGCCGCTGCCCGCCCAGGGTGTCGGCGCCCCGCCCACCGCCGTCGGTGCCGAAGAATACCCGGACCTGTTGAGGTCCCTTTATGCCCGCGCCGAACTGGCCGACAAGCCGCGCAACGCGCTGGGTGTGGCCAATGAACTCCCGGTCCCCGAGATGGAGGCGCTGCTGCTGGCCGACATGCAGGTTTCCGACGAATCCGTGCGCAACCTCGCCGTGCAGCGCAGTGTGGCGGTGCGTGACCACCTGGCGAGCCGACAGATTCCGCTGGACCGGCTGTTCCTGGGCGCGCCGCGCGTCGTGCCCTCGGAAACCGGCTGGACGCCCCACGCGGAACTGGAGCTGGCCACTCCCTGAAATCACCCTGCGGCGGTGTCGGCGCAAAAGCAGCGAAAATGCCTGGCTTGGCGAGCCGACCGGTGCGCCCCTTCATCGATCCTGCGGCCGCCCTTGCCCTGGCGGCCGCTTCTTTTCGCAGAGCACCCGTGGTGACAACGACTCCTTCCAAATCCCATGACTCCCAGGCGCTGGACGCCCTGACCGGTGGAGCCTTCTCCGCGCCGACCTCCGGCGAGCGCGCCGCGCGCATCCGCGACTGGCTCGCCGGCAACCCCGATGCCGAGCTGATCCAGCAGGTCTTCCAGGAGCTCAGCGCGCGCGACCGCGGGGCTGCCAAGCCGCTGCGCGAGAAACTCGACGAGATCAAGCGTGCGCGCGGCCAGGAGGCCATCGCCGCCGAATGGGCCACCAAGGCCCAGGCCCTGCTGGATTTGCCGCGCCTGAACATCGCCGACGCCATGGCCTGGCAGCGTGACGCGGCGAAGGCCGGCGCGCCGCTGTCCAGGGAGCCCCTGTCGGCGCTCAAGACGCAGCTGGCCGAGCGCGTGCGCGGCATCGAGGACCTGCAGCACCGCGTGCAGGTGCAGCGCGAGGCCGCCGTCCTGCTGGCCCAGCGCATCGAGGTGCTCTCGACCAAGCCCTGGCAGGACGCCCTGGCGGCACTGGAAGCGCTGCGAACCGACGTTGCCGCCTGGCAGCAGCAGGCCGACGCTCTGGCGCTGGACGGCAACTGGGCCAGCGTGGACGGCAAGTTCCCACCGCTGCTGGACGCCTCCAAGGCCCAGCTGCTGGTGGTCTGGGACGCGTTCCAGGCCTCTTTGGAACAGGCCCGCATCGCGTCCGAAGATGCCGAGGCTCCGCTGCCGCCCGTGCGGGTTTGGGCCGATGCGCTGCGTCAGGCGCGCGGTGAGGTGCTGGAGCCTGTGGCGGCCCCGGTCGCTGCACCCCGGCCGGCGCGCCCGGCCGTGGATCCGGCCATCCGCGAGCAGGCCGAGGCGCGCGTCAAGGAGGCCCTGGTCAAGCTGCAGCAGGAAGTGGCAGAAGGCCACGGCAAGGCCAGCAGTGCCGCAGCCACCGCGCTGCGCGCCGTGCTCAAGGACCATGGCCGCCATGTCGGCGACAAGCTGGAAGCAGAGGTCCACACCGCGCTGGTGTCGGCCGGCGAACTCGAAGGCTGGCAGCGCTGGCGCGCCGACCAGCTGCGCGAAGAACTCGTCATCAAGGCAGAGGGCTTGCTCAAGCGGCCCGAAGGCCATGCGCTGGGCGGCCGCAAGATGCAGGACACCCTGCGCCAGATGCGCGAGCAGTGGAAGCAGACCGACCAGGGCGGGGCCGCCAACCACGCCTTGTGGAAGCGCTTCGACGAGGCGTGCAATGCGGCCCACAAGGTTGTCGAGGAGTGGCTGGACAAGCGCAAGACCGAGGCCGCCGAGCACAAGGCCCAGCGCCTGGCGCTGCTGGACGAACTCAAGGCCTGGGGTGCCGCGCATTCCGCCAGCACCGACCTCAAGGAGCTGTCGCGCGGACTGCACCAGTTCGAAAACCGCTGGCGCGATGCGGGCCATCTGGGCGAGAAGGCGTTTGCCGAACTGCAGAACCAGTGGAAGCAGGCGCTGCGCGAAGCCGCCGCGCCCCTCGAGCAGGCACAGAAGGCCAGCGTCGACCGTCGCCATGCGTTGATCGAGGAAGCCCGGCAGATTGGCGCCGCGCCGCAGTTGCGCATCGATGCCGTCAAGGCGCTGCAGCAGCGCTGGCAGGCTGAAGCGCAAACGGTGCCCTTGGAGCGCAAGTTCGAGCAGAAGCTT
>CAJYRH010000411.1 GCA_913776795.1 uncultured Pseudorhodoferax sp.
GCACCGCAGGGCCGTCCCAGGGGGGACGCTCCGCCGCCGATGCCGGCGCTGCCCCCGTGGGCATGCACCACGGCGCCCCGCACTGCAGCGCGCAGCGCGACGGCAGTCCGGCGGCCACCGCCGGGACACTGCTGCAGGCCTGGTTGCGCTACGTGTGGGGCCCGTACCTGCGCACCACCACGCGCTGGCCGGTGCTGGGGGGCTTGCTGCCCTTCGTGCCGCTGGTCCTGCTGTGGTGGGGCGTCGCCGCGGCCGAGGTGTTCCCGCGCGCCTTCTTCCCCGGCCCGCCCGAGGTGGTGCGCGCCTTCATCGATCTCACCTACAAGGGCGTGCTGCCCGAGTACCTGCAGGACAGCGTGGTGCGCCTGGCCGCGGGCGCGGCCGTGGGCGTGGCGATCGGCGTGCCGCTGGGGCTGCTGGTCGGCCTGAGCGAGCGCGTGCGCACCGCGCTGTGGCCGGTGCTGCTGTTCTTCCAGGCCATCGGCGACATCGCCTGGCTGCCCATCCTGTTGATCTGGTTCGGCTTCGGCCTCACGACGATGACGGTGATCATCGTCTACACGGTGCTGTTCCCCATCGTGCTCAACACCGTGCTGGGCGTGCGCTCGATCCCGCTGGAGATGCACCGCGCCGCCCAGTGCCTGGGCGCATCGCGGGCCCGCATCGTCTGGGAGGTGGTGCTGCCCGGCGCGCTGCCCAACATCATCACCGGCCTGCGCAACGGCCTGGGCTACGGCTGGCGCGCGCTGATCGCGGCCGAGATCATCGTGGGCACCAGCGGCATCGGCTTCATGATGTTCGACGCGCGCCGCGCTGGCTCGGTGGTCGAGATCCTGCTGGGCATGGTGGTGCTGGGCCTGCTGTGGTACGTGGTGGATGCCTGGGTGCTCGCGCCCATCGAGCGCGCCACCGGCCAGCGCTGGGGCCTGGTGCAGCGCCAGCCCTGAACAACGAACGGAGACCACCGCAGTGAAGAGCCTGGCCCTGAACCATCTGCACAAGACCTACTTCGATCCGTACGCGGGCGCGCAGGTGACGGCCGTGCAGGACCTGGACCTGCAGATCGAGCCCGGCGAGTTCGTGGCCGTGGTCGGCCCGTCCGGCTGCGGCAAGACCACGCTGCTGAACATGATCGCCGGCTTCCTGCCGGCCAGCGGCGGCGAGATCCTGGTCGACGGCCATCCGGTGCGCGGCCCCGGCCCGGACCGCGGCGTGGTGTTCCAGTCGTTCGCGCTGTTCCCGTGGAAGACGGTGCTGGACAACGTGGCCTTCGGACCCAAGATGCGCGGCATGCCGCGCGCCGAGCGCGAGGACCTGGCGCGCGAGTTCCTGGCCCTGGCCGGCCTGTCGCACGCGGCCGGCCGCTACCCCAACGAGCTGTCGGGCGGCATGCAGCAGCGCGTGGGCGTGGTGCGCGCGCTGGCCAACCACCCCGACGTGCTGCTGATGGACGAACCCTTCGCCAGCGTGGACGCGCAGACGCGCATGACGCTGCAGGAGGAGCTCTCGCGCATCTGGCAGGAGCGGCGCACCACCGTCTTCTTCATCACGCACGACGTGACCGAAGCCGTGTTCCTGGCGAACCGGGTGGTGGCCCTCGCCAAGGGCCGCGTGCTGGCCGAAGTGCCGGTGCCGCTTCCGCTGCCGCGGCGCTGGGACGCGTTGGCCGAAGACACCACCTTCAAGTCGCTGAGCGCCCAGGTGCTGCAGCTCGTGCGGTCCGCCTGAACCGTTGCCATGGCTGCTTCCCCTCCTGCCGCACGCCGTTACCTGCCCAAGTCCGGGCGTGCCCGGCTGCTGCTGGGCGCGCTGCTGCTGTACCTGCTGTGGCAGGTCTGGCTGTCGGCGGTGGCGCCGTCCAAGGTGTCGCCCGAGATCGAGCGCGGCAAGCCGCGCGTCAACGTGCTGGTGAGCCTGCCGTTCGTGCCGGAGCGCTTCCACGTGCTGATGTTCCAGAAGTACGGCCGCGTGTCCGGCACGGTCGACCAGTCGGTCGAAGTGCGTGGCGTGCCGCCGGACCGGCTGAACGCGATCGCGCGGCACTACTGGGTGTCGCGCATCGAGCCCCTGCCCCCCGACCAGTGAGAACACCCAAGGAGACGAGCATGAAGATCGGAGCGTGGTTGCTGACGGCAGCGCTGGCCTGCAGCGCCCTGGCGGCGCAGGCGCAGGAGCTGGTGAAGCTCAAGGCCGGCATGGTCTCGGCCATCGACCAGCTTGGCCTGCCCATCGCGCAGGAACGTGGCTTCTTCGAGAAGTACGGGCTCGACGTCACCATCGTGCGGCCCTATGCCACCGGCGTCGATGCGCTCAATGCCTTGCAGGCCCGCGAGAGCGACATCGTGCAGGTGGGGGTGCCGATGATCGGCGCGGTGCTGCGCGGCATGGACCTGGTGGCCCTCGGAAACTTCAGCGGCAACGCCACCAAGCTGGGCTCGGACGCCACCATGGCGCTGGTCGCGCGCGGCGATGCGGGCATCGTCAAAGGCGACCTGAAGACGCTGCGCGGCAAGCGCATCGCCACGTCCTTCGGCACCATCAACCACCTGTACATCCTGGCGCTGCTGGAGAAGGGCGGCCTGACGCCGGCCGACGTGACGCTGGTCAACACGCCGCCACCAGACATGACCGTGGCGCTGCTGGCCAAGGGCGTCGACGCCTTCTCGGCCTGGGACCCGTGGCCCATCATCGCGCAGAAGGACGTGCCGGGCGCGGTGGAGGTCATCCGTGGCGGCGATGTCATCTCCTACGTCGGCTTCAACGTCGCCACGCGCGACTGGGTCGCGAAGAACGGCGAGACGGTCGAGAAGTTCCTGGCCGCCGTGTCGGAGGCCGACCGCTGGATGCGCGCCAATCCCAAGCAGGCCGCCCAGGTGGCGACGCGCTGGATCCCCGGGCTGAAGCTCGATGTGGCCGAGGCGGCGATGGTCTTCAACATCCAGCAGGCCGACCGCCGGCTGTCGGCCAACAACTACCGCGGACTGCACGCAGCGCAGGACCGCTTGCAACGGGTGGGCACGATCAAGAGCACCTTCGATGTGAACAAGCACATCGAGCCCAGGCACATGCTGGCCGTGATGGCCAAGTACCCGCAGCTGTTCTCCGACCTGCCGGCCATCCCGGCCGAGGCGGCCCTCACACCGGGCTGGCAATTCAAGCCGTGAGTCCAAAGCCCAGCCCTGTGAAAGCGATGCCATGGCCCTGATCCAGTACCTGACGCAAGTGCAGTTCGATTTCGGCGCCATCGCGACGCTGCAGGCCGAGTGCGCCCGGCTGAACATCCGCCGGCCGCTGCTGGTCACCGACGCCGGCGTGCGCGCCGCCGGCCTGGTGGACCGCGTGCTCGCGCAGCTGACCGGCGTGGAGCGCGTGGCCGTGTTCGACGGCACGCCGCCCAACCCGAACGAGGCCGCGGTGCGCCAGGCCGTGGTGGCCTGGCGCGAACTGGGTGCCGACGGCGTCATCGCGCTGGGCGGCGGCTCGTCGATCGACCTGGCCAAGGGCGTGGCCGTGTGCGCCACGCACGACGGGCCGCTGCGGCAGTTCGCGCTGGTCGAGGGCGGGGCCGCACGCATCACCGCGGCCACCGCGCCCATCATCGCCATCCCCACCACCGCCGGCACCGGCAGCGAGGTGGGCCGTGGCGCCATCCTGATCCTGGACGATGGGCGCAAGCTGGGCATCATCTCGCCGCACGTCATGCCCAAGGCCGCGATCTGCGACCCCGAGCTCACGCTGGGCCTGCCCGCGGTGCTGACCGCGGCCACCGGCATGGACGCCATCGCGCACTGCATGGAAACCTTCATGGCCCCGGCCTTCAACCCGCCGGCCGAAGGCATCGCGCTGGATGGGCTGCGCCGCGGCTGGGCGCACATCGAGCGCGCCACCACCACGCCGGGCGACCGCGCGGCGCGGCTGCAGATGATGAGCGCGTCGATGCAGGGCGCCATGGCCTTCCAGAAGGGCCTGGGCTGCGTGCACAGCCTGAGCCATTCACTGGGCGGGGTGAACCCCAGGCTGCACCATGGCACGCTCAATGCCATCTTCCTGCCGGGCGTGATCGCATTCAACAGCACCGTGCCCGGCATGCAGCAGGAGCACAAGCTCGCGCGCATGGCGCAGGCCATGGGCCTGGACGATGGGCGCGACGTGGCACCCGCCGTGCGCGACATGACGGCGCGGCTGGGCCTGCCCACCGGCCTGGCGGCGCTGGGGGTGGAGCCGTCGCTGTTCGACCGCGTGGTGGCCGGTGCGCTGGCCGACCACAGCCACCGCACCAACCCGCGCGAGGCCAGCGCCGAAGACTATCTGGCGCTGCTGCGCGGTGCCTCCTGACGGCACGGCGACAATGCGGCGCATGCCGCCGTCGTTGCCGTCCATCATCTCGCGCCTGCACTTCAAGCACCTGCGCCTGCTGGTGGCGCTGGCCGAGCAGGGCTCGCTGGTCAAGGCCGCCGGCCAGATCCACATGACCCAGCCCGGCGCGACCAAGGCGCTGCAGGACATCGAGGCGGCCCTGGGCGGCACGCTGTTCACGCGCAACAACCGCGGCCTGGTGCCGAATGCGCTGGGGCAGTGCGTGCTGCACTACGCCCGGCTCATCCTGACCGACGTGGCCCATCTGCGCGAGGAGATGATCGGCGTGCTGCAGGGCCACGGCGGCCGGCTCAGCGTGGGCACCATCATGGGCGCCGTGCCGTTCCTGACCGAGACGCTGTCGCGCCTGATCGCCAGGCAGCGCACGCTGTCGGTCGAGATCGTCGAGGACACCAGCGCGCACCTGCTGCGGCTGCTCGACGAAGGCCGGCTCGACGCCGCCATCTGCCGCACCAGCATCAGCAAGCACCCGGAGCTCTATGAAGTGGTGAAGGTGCGCGAGGAGCAGCTCGCCGTGGTGGCCAACATGCAGCACCCGCTGGCGGACGCCAGGCGGCTGGCCATCGCCGACCTGGCGGCGTACCGCTGGGTGGTGTATTCGGCCAACATGCCGATGCGGCTGCTGCTGGAGCGCGAGTTCCGCGAGGCCGACCTGCCCTTTCCGGCGCAGCTGATCGAGACCACCTCGGCCTTCGCGACGCTGTCGTTCCTGCAGATGAACCCCACGATGGTCGCGCTGTTGTCGGTCGACGTGGCGCGCTTTTGCCAGAAGTTCGGACTGACGACGGTGTTGCCGCTGGCCCTGCAGTCGCGCAGCGAACCGTATTGGCTGGTGACGCGGCGCGACCGGCCGGCCACGCCCGTGGCGCAGTTGCTGATGGCGGAGTTCGCGGAGGCGGCGGTTGCGGCGCCGAAGCGGGTCAGGCGGAGGGCTTGAAGCCTTCGGCGACGGGGGCGCCGACAGGTCGCTCAAGCGTAGTCGAAAGCCATCAGGCCCAGGCCTCGCCCAGCGCGTGCGCCTGCTTCAGCACCAGTTCCACCGCGGCATCCTGCTGGTCCGGCGGGTATTTGTATTTGCGCAGGATGCGCTTGACCATCAGCCGCAGCTTGGCCTGCACGCTCTCGCGGGCGGACCAGTCGACCG
>CAJYRH010000412.1 GCA_913776795.1 uncultured Pseudorhodoferax sp.
GCGCCTCGTGATTCAGGACCATGGCGCCGCGCTGGCTGCGCGCGCACCCTTCGGTAGACTGCGCCGCTTTGCAGCCTCTTGAGCCCCTATGCCCGTGTCTACCCTGCAGCGCCGCTTGTGGACGAGCGCGCTCGTCGGCGCATCGGCCGCCCTGCTGGTCGGCTGCGCACCACTGCCGGCTCCGCCTGCGGCATCCGCGCCGCCGGCCACCCAGCCCGGCGTGCCGGACAGCGGCAGCCCTGGCCCATCGGGCAGCGCGCCTGGCCCGGCCGGTCGGCCGGCCGCACCGCGCGTGTCCAACGCCGGCACGCCGCGCGAGTACCGCCAGGATGCCGCGACGCACCTGTACGCAGAGAACGCCGAACGCATCTACCAAGGCAGGCTGCCACCCAACCTGTACGCCATAGGCACGCTGGAGGTCGACATCGACCGCCAGGGGCAGGTGCAGCGCCTGCACTGGCTGCGCGCGCCCAGCCACGCGCCTGAAGTGGTGCGCGAGATCGAGCGCACCGTGCGCGCCGCCGCCCCGTTCCCTGTGCCGGCGCGCCTGGGCCGCGTGCGTTACGTGGACACCTGGCTCTGGCACCGCAACGGCCGGTTCCAGCTGGACACCTTGACCGAGGGCCAGGACTGAGCCTGTTTCATTTACAAATGAAACACTCGTGTATACGAATACGAATGCAGCTATGATCGTGCCATGGACAACACCGGCACCAACACCACGACCATCGTCGACGCGCTGACGAAAGCCATCGTCGAGCATCGCCTGCATCCAGGCACCAAACTGGCGGAACAGAAACTGGCGGACCACTTCGGCGTGTCGCGCACGCTGGTGCGCCAGGCCTTGTTCCAGCTGTCGCAGAACCGGCTGATCCGGCTCGAACCCGCACGTGGCGCCTTCGTCGCGGCTCCGTCGGTGAACGAGGCGCGTCAGGTCTTCGCAGTGCGCCGCATGCTGGAGGCCGAGATGACGCGCGCCTTCGTGCGCGAGGCCACGCCCTCGCGCATCAAGTCGCTGCGCGAGCACCTGGCGCGGCAAAAGGCCGTGATCAAGGAGAGCAAGGACGCCGCGCAACGCATCGAGCTGGCCGGCGATTTCCATCTGCAGATGGCGCGCCTGCTCGACAACGAGGTGCTGGTGCAGATGATGGTGGAGCTGCTCTCGCGCTGCTCGCTGATCACGTTGATGTACCAGAAGGACACCGGCCCGGAGTTCGCAGACGAGGAGCACGATGCGCTGCTCGACGCCATCTCCGAGCGGGCCGAGGAACGCGCCGTGCAGCTCATGGAGCAGCACCTGCAGCGCCTGGAGTCCTCGCTGACCTTCGACCGCAAGATCCCCAGTAACGACATCTCGATGGCGCTGGCCTGAATGGGCGCGCCGGGCGGGCCTGGCCCGCCCGCCGTGCGGCGGCCACGGATCCTCTCGCATCGGAAACCTTCAGGCCGGTGTCGCAGCGCCTGCCGTCACCACCTGCTTAATGAGGCGGTCGTCGCCCAGCACGATCAGGGCAAACAGCAGCTCTTCCAGGTTGTCTGCCAGTGCCGTCTTGCGCGCCAGCAGCGGCGTCGCAGCCGGATCGAGCACCACGAAATCGGCCTCCGTGCCGGCTTGCAAGGTGCCCACGACGCCCTGTAGCCCGAGCGCCTGCGCCGCGCCGCCGGTGTGGTTCCACCACAGCCGCGACGGTGCCAGGCTCAGGCCCGCCTTCGTCTGCCCTTCGCGCCCGACGTAGTAAGCCGCCAGCATGGTATGGAACGGGCTGAAGCTCGTGCCTCCGCCCACGTCGCTGGCCAGGCCGTGGCGCATCCCGACACGTTCGGCACCCTGGTAGTCGAAGAAGCCGCTGCCCAGGAACAGGTTGCTCGTGGGGCTGACGGCGGCGGCCGTCCTGGTCTCGCGCATCAGCGCACGGTCGGCGTCATCGAAGTGGATGCAGTGGGCGTAGACGGCCCGCTCGCGCATGAGACCGAAGCCGGTGTAGACGTCCAGGTACGAACGCGCCTTGGGGAACAGTTCGCGGGCCCACTTCACCTCGTCCTTGTTCTCTGCCACGTGCGAATGGATCCAGGTGTCGGGATACCGCGCGGCCAGCTCGCCCGCGCCGCGCAGTTGGGCGTCGGTGCTGGTCGGCGCGAAGCGCGGCGTGATCGCATAGCCCAGCCGCTCCCTGTTGTGCCATCGTCGGATCAGCGCCTCGGTGTCGACGAGGCTTTGCTCCGTCTGGTCGCGCACGCCGTCGGGCGAATGCCGGTCCTGCAACACCTTGCCGCCCATCATGCGCAGGCCGCGGCGCTGCGCCTCGCCGAAGAAGGCCTCGACAGACGTGGGGTGCGACGTGCAAAAGGTCAGCGCCGTGGTCACGCCGTTGCGCTGCAGTTCGTCGAAGAAGAAGCCCGCGACCTCGCCGGCATGCCCGGCATCGGCGAAACGCGTCTCGGCCGGAAAGGTGTAGTTCTCCAGCCAGGGCAACAGCCCCTCCGCCGGCGCACCGATGATGTCGGTCTGCGGGAAATGCACATGCATGTCCAGAAAGCCTGGCGCGATGATGCGGTCGTGCCAGTGCGTGACAGGCACCTGCGCATGGCGCTCGGCGATGTCCCGGTAGGCGCCGGCATCGCGCACGCGCTGCACGCCGTCGGCATCCCGGCCAACCACCAACAGGCCGTCCTCGTCGAACAGGGCTTCGCCTTGCGGCGAGAAGCGCAGCAGGCGGGCGCGGTAGGCTTTCGTGGACGCAGTCATTTGGCTCAATGGCCTCCGATGTAAATGAACTTGAACAGGAACACGCCGCCGATGACCCAGACCATCCAGTGCACCTCGCGCACCTTGCCGGTGAACAGCTTGAGCGCAGCGTAAGTGATGAAGCCGAAGGCCAGGCCATTGGCGATCGAGTAGGTGAACGGCATGGTCAGCGCAGTCACCGCGGCCGGGATCACCTCGGTGGTGTCGTCCCAGTCGAGCTCGGTGAGCTCGCGCAGCATCAGGCAGGCGACGAAGAACAGCGCCGGCGCCGTGGCGTAGGCCGGCACCACGCCAGCCAGCGGCGCGATGAACAGGCAGGCCAGGAACAGCACGGCGACGGTCACGGCCGTGAGGCCCGTGCGGCCACCGGCCTGCACGCCGGCTGCGCTTTCCACGTAGGCCGTGGTGCTGGACGTACCCAGCAGCGAGCCCGCGAAAATCGCGCCGCTGTCGGCCAGCAGCGACTTGTTGAGCCGGTCCATCTTGCCCGGCACCAGCAGGCCGGCACGCTTGGCCACGCCCATCAGCGTGCCGGTGGCGTCGAACAGTTCGACCAGGAAGAACACCATCACCACGTTCAGCAGGCCGCCGGTCAGAGCGCCCTTGATGTCCAGCTGCAGGAAGGTCGGCGCGATCGAAGGCGGGGCCGAGAAGATGCCGCGGAACTGGTTGCCGCCGAAGAAGAACGATGCAACGGTCACCGCCACGATGCCGATGAGGATGGCTCCGGGCACTTTCAGCTTGTCCAGCACCACGATCAGCACGAAACCCAGCACGGCCAGCACCACCGGCGCGGTGTGCAGGTCACCCAGCGTCACGAAGGTGGCCGGCGATGCAGCCACGATGCCGGCGCTTTTGAGTGCGATCAGCGCCAGGAACAGGCCGATGCCCACCGTGATGGCATACCGCAGCGACAGCGGGATGCCGCGAATGATGAGCCCGCGCAAGCCGAACAGCGTGACCAGCAGGAACAGGCAGCCCGACACGAACACCGCGCCCAGTGCGGCCTGCCAGGTGAATCCCATCTTGAGCACCACCACATAGGCGAAGTAGGCGTTGAGCCCCATGCCCGGCGCCAGCGCGATCGGGTAGTTGGCGTACAGCCCCATGATGGTAGTGCCCAGCGCTGCGATCAGGCAGGTCGCGACGAACACGGCGTCCTTGGGCATGCCGGCATCGCCCAGGATCGAGGGGTTCACAAAGATGATGTAAGCCATCGTCAGGAAGGTGGTGAGCCCGGCCATCAGCTCGGTGCGCACCGTGGTGTCGTGTTCCTTCAGCTTGAACACGCGTTCTGTCCAGTTCATGGGGTCTCCGTCCGTTTGGAAATGTTATGTGTGTGCATGAGCCGGTCAGCGGTCCAGGGGCGTGCGCAGCTCCGCAGCGACGTCCTTGGTCCGGGCCCGCAGCCAGCGCGCGGCGATCGAGCTGTGGCTGCGGGCATGCCATAGCTGGTAGTACATGAGGCGCGGCAGCGCGGCAGGGCAGTCCAGGATGACCAGCGGCAGGCGCGCGGACACACGCTCACAGTACTGGCGGCCCGTGGTCAGCACCAGCAGGCTGTTGGCCACCATGTCCGGGATCAGGCCGAAGTAGGCACAGCGCGCCACCACGTTGCGCCGATGGCCCTGGGTGTCCAGCATCTGATCGATGATGCCGCGCGCGCCCGGGTGCAGGGGCATGGGGGCGACATGCTCGGCCGCCAGCCAGGTGTCCAGGTCCCAGCCGCGCCGCACGGCCGGATGGTCGCGGCTGACCAGGGACACGACCTCGTCGCCGAACAGCCGGGCCATGTGCAGGTCCTC
>CAJYRH010000413.1 GCA_913776795.1 uncultured Pseudorhodoferax sp.
CCGGTGACGGTGATGAAGCCGAAGTTGCGGATGGAGGCGCCGACGCAGGCGGCGTCGCGCTCGACCACGCAGACCTTGAGGCCGCGGCGCGCGGCCGTGTAGGCATGGGCCAGGCCGACGATGCCGGCGCCGACCACGATCAGGTCGAACTGGGTGGACGGGCTGGAAGGGCTGGAAGGGCTGGAAGGGATCGGGGTGCTCATGGTGTGGTGCCGTCCTCGCGCAGCAGGCGCAGCACGGGCCAGTGGCGCTGCTGCGCCTCGCCGAGCAGCCGCGCATCGGGGTCGATGACGCAGGGCTGGCCCACGGCCAGCAGCAGCGGCAGGTCGTTGATGGAATCGCTGTAGAAGGTGGCGGCGGCGAGTGCGGCGTCTGCATCCTCGCCCCGCGCGGCCAGCCAGCCGCGCAGCCGCGCGAGCTTGCCTTCGCGCATGTTCAGCGTGCCGGTGGTGCGGCCGGTGAAGCGGCCGTCCGGCCCGGTCTCCAGTTCGGTGGCGATCAGGTGCGGAAAGTCCAGCGCCTGCGCGCTGGGCTCGGCCAGGATGCGGCTGGAGGCGGTGGTCAGCACCAGCCGGTCGCCGGCGGCGCGGTGCTGCTGCACCAGCGCGTGCGCCGCGGCCGGCAGGCGCGGGGCCAGCACGGTGGCGAAGTAGTCGTCGCGCAGCGGCTGCCACTGCTGCGCCGTGCGGCCGGCAAACAGCGCGGCGTAGAAGCTGCAGAACTCCTCGGCCGTGGCCTCGCCGGCGTGGTAGCGCCGGTCCATCTCGGCGTTGCGCGCCGCCATGGCCGCGTCCAGCAGGCCGCGGGCGCGCAGGTGATCGAGCCACAGCACCTCGCTGTCGCCGGTCAGCAGCGTGTTGTCCAGGTCGAACAGGGCAAGCCGGGCGTTGGACGCTCCGCGCTGCGCGCCGTGGTGCTGCGCGCCTTGCAGAGGGCCGGCGGTGCTCATCGCGCGGGCGCCTTCCATGCCTGCGTGCGCCGGTCCACCAGCTTGCCCACCGCCAGGTACAGCAGCGTGACGACGGCCGAGGTGGCGGCGATCAGCACCGCCATGGCGGCGGCGGGGCCGGTCTCGCCGGCTTCGTCCAGGTTCAGGATGGCGAGCGAGGCGACCCGCGTGTCGGGCGCGTACAGGAACACCAGGGCCGAGATGGTGGTCATGGCGTTGATGAAGAAGTAGCGCGACACGTCCAGCAGCGCCGGCAGGCAGATCGGCAGCGTGACGCGCCGCAGCGTGGTCAGCAGCGGCACCTTGAGCGAGGCCGACACGGCCTCGAACTCGCCGTCGATGGACTTGAGCGCCGTGACCATGGTGACGTGGCCCGTGGTGTAGAAGTGCACCACCGTACACAGCACCATGAGCGCCAGCGTCTGGTACAGCCCGCCCAGCGGGTTGCCCGGCGCGTTGAAGAAGAAGATGTAGCCCAGGCCCAGCACCAGGCCGGGCACGGCCATGGGCAGCGTTGCCATGAGCCGCAGCGCGGGCCGCACCGGGCCCAGGCCGCGCGTCTTTTCCAGCAGGTAGGCGCCCATGAACACCATGGCCGTGCCCGCCACCGCGGTGCAGGCCGCCAGCTCGAGGCTGTTGAGCATGGCGCCGCCCAGGCCCGCGTCGAGCAGTCCGGCCACGTAGTGGTTGAGGCTGGGCGCGAGGTTGTAGGGCCAGAAGGTGGCGAACGAGGCGAACAACGCCATGCCGAACATGGCCAGCACCAGCGCCACGATCACCCCGCAGTACAGCGTCATCGCCAGGTCGAAGCCTCGGCGGGGCCGCGGTACCAGGGCCACGGCACGCGCGGTGAGCGTAGCGGTCTGGCGGCGCTGCACGGCCGCGTCGATGCCGAAGCTCAGCACGGCCGGCGCGAGCAGCAGCAAGGCCACCACCGCACCGCGCTGGAAGTCCTGCTGGCCGATCACGAGCTTGAACACGTCGGTGGCCAGCACGTTGAAGCTGCCGCCTACCACCTTGGGGATGCCGAAATCGGTGATGACCAGCGTGAAGCACACCAGCGCGGCCGAGACCAGGCCGTACTTGGCGCCCGGCAGCGTGATGGTGAGGAACTTGCGCAGGCTGGATGTGCCGAGTGCGTCGGCGGCCTCGTACAGCCGCGCGTCGGCCAGCGCCAGCGCGGTGACCAGGATCATCAGCACGTGCGGGAAGGTGGCGAAGCACTGCGCCAGCACGATGCCGCTGGCGCCGTAGATGCTCTGAAAGCCCAGCGCCTGCCAGAAGTCCTTGGCGATGCCCTGGTTGCCGAACCAGTAGATCATCGAGATGGCCGACAGCAGCGAGGGCGCCAGCAGCGGCAGCAGCATGGCGGTGCGCAGCAGGCCCTTGAACGGCATGCAGCTGCGCGTGAGCGCATAGGCGAAGGCGAAGGCCAGCGGCACCACGATGGCCGTGACCAGCAGCGACACCCACAGGCTGTTCCACAGGCTGCCGAGCAGCGCGGGCGAGCCGAGGTAGGCGGCGAACGCGGCCAGGCCGGCATCGCCGCGCAGCGCCTGGGCCAGGATGGCGGCCAGCGGCGCCAGCAGGCCTACCACCAGCAGCAGCGCCATGGCCAGCAGGCCGAGCTGGGGCAGGCGGTCGCCCCAGCCCTGGCGCAGCCGCGGCTCGGGCGGGCGCACGGTGGCGGCCAGTGCGTTCATGGAAGACATCCGCGGGCGATGGTCATGCCGCAGAGCCCGGCGCAGCGAACACGCGCAGGCGGTCGGTGCGCAGCGCAAAGCGCATGCGCGCGCCGTGGTGCACGTGGAACTCGTCCATCTGGTTCAGCGAGTACTGCAGCTGCACCCGCTGGCCGCCCAGGCCGTCCACCGCCACGTCGGCCAGGCAATTGCCGCCCAGGAACTCGATGCCCATGACGGTGCCTTCGCACAGCGCCGGGTCGTCCTCGCGCAGCGGGCCAACGACGCGGTCCTCGGGCCGCAGGTACAGCGCCACGGGGCGGCCGGGACGAAAGTCGGCGCCGTGGTCGGGTGCGCACTGCCAGCGCCTGTCGCCGCAGCGGAACCAGTGCCCGCCCTCGGCCACGGCGTCGAGCCGGTTGACCTTGCCGATGAAGCTGGCCACGAAGGGCGTGGCCGGGTCGCGGTAGACCTCGGTGGGCGTGCCGACCTGCTCGATCACGCCGTGGTTCATCACCACGATGCGGTCGGCCACCGACAGCGCCTCCTCCTGGTCGTGCGTGACCATGATGGTGGTCACGCCCAGCGTGCGCTGCAGCGCGCGGATCTCGTTGCGCAGATGCACACGCACGGTGGCGTCCAGCGCCGACAGCGGCTCGTCCAGCAGCAACAGGCCGGGCGAGGTGGCCAGTGCACGCGCCAGTGCCACGCGCTGCTGCTGGCCGCCGGACATCTGCGCCGGGTACTTGGCGCCGCTGTCCGGCAGGCCCACCAGTGCCAGCAGCTCCTTCACGCGGGCGGCGTTCTGCGCGCGCGGCTGGCGCCGGTTGACGAGGCCGTAGGCCACGTTGTCCGCGATGGTGAGGTTGGGGAAGAGCGCGTACGACTGGAACACGATGCCGTAGTCGCGCTGGGCCGGCGGCAGCAGCGAGATGTCGCGCCCGGCCTGCAGGATGCGGCCGGCGCTCTGCACCTCCAGGCCCGCGATGATGCGCAGCAGCGTGGTCTTGCCGCAGCCGGATGGGCCGAGGAAGCAGACGAACTCGCCGCGCGGGATGGCCAGGTCGATCGCCTGCAGCGCGGTGAAGTTGCCGAACCGCTTGTGCACGCCTTCCAGGCGCAGGCAGGCCGGCTCGGCCGCGGCAGCCGCGCGTGCGGGCGCGGTGTCGGTCCGCGCCGTGGCCATCTCATCGCGGGCGGCGTGCATCACTTCTTCGCTTCGCTCTTGGCGTCGTAGCGGCGGGTCCACTCGGCCAGCACGCGGTCGCGGTTGGTGGCGGACTGCTCGAAGTCCATCTTGATCAGGCGCGCCTCGTAGTCGGCCGGGATGTGGGCCAGCTTGGGCGCCACGCCAGGCTGCGCGGTGACGGCGAAGTTCTTGCCGTACAGGATCATCGCGTCCTTGGACGAGGCCCAGTCGGCCAGCTTCTTCGCGGCGTCGAGCTTCTTCGTGCCCTTGTGGATGGCAAAGCCCTCCAGGTCCCAGCCCAGGCCCTCCTTGGGGAACACCAGCTCGATGGGCGCGCCCTTGGCCTTGTTGGTGTAGCCGCGGTACTCGAACGAGATGCCGGCCACGAACTCGCCGGCCGAGGCCATGTTGCAGGGCTTGGAGCCCGAGTGCGTGTACTGCGCGACGTTCTGGTGCAGCGCGTCCATGTACTTCCAGCCGCCGCCCTTGCCGCCGTCGTCGCCCCACATCTGCAGCCAGGCCGCGACGTCGAAGTAGCCGGTGCCGGACGAGGCCGGGTTGGGCATCACCACCTGGCCCTTGAACTCGGGCTTGAGCAGATCCTGCCAGCTGGTGGGCACCGGGATGTTCCTCTTCCTGGCCTCCACCGTGTTGAAGCACACCACGGCGCCGAACACGTCCATGCCCCACCAGGCCGGCACCGCCTTCTTGTCGCGGTACTGGGACATGATGGCGTCCAGGTTCAGCGGCGCGTAGGGCTCCAGCATGCCGTTCTTGTCGAACAGCGCGAGGCTGGAGGCGGCCACGCCCCAGATCACGTCGGCCTGCGGGTTGGCCTTCTCGGCCAGCAGCTTGGCGGTGACCACGCCGGTGGAGTCGCGCACCCACTTGATGGCGATGTCGGGGTGCACCTTGTTGAAGGCTTCCTGGTAGGCCTTGAGTTGGTCGGTCTCCAGCGCGGTGTAGACGGTGAGGTCGGTCTTCTGGGCGTGGGCCGCGACGCCGAACGCCAGGCCGATGGCCAGGGCTGCAACGTGCTTGGGACTGAAGGCGAAGGACATGGAACGGCTCCTGGTCATGAAAGAACAGCCGGCAATGTGCCGAGTGGAAATGTCATCCTCATGACACGGAGCGAACGCAAAATGCGGGCCAGAATCGCCGATTGTCTTTTGCAGATCGCAGATCGTAGACAATCTTCACTCTGCAACCTACCATTCCTGGCCATGGCGACCACCTCTTCCGCGCACCCCACGATCGCCCAGTTGCAGGGCAGCTCGCTGCCCAAGCTGGTGCAGGGCGAGATCGAACGCATGATCCTGGACGGCCAGCTGCTGCCCGGCGCCAAGCTCACCGAGTCGCTGCTGGCCGACCAGCTGGGCGTCTCGCGCGGCCCGGTCCGCGAGGCCTTCCGCCTGCTCGAAGAGGCGGGCCTGGTGCGCACCGAGAAGAACCGCGGCGTGTTCGTGCGCGACGTGCCGGTCGACGAGGCGCTGGAGATCTTCGAGGTGCGCGCGGTGATGGACCTGTACGTGGGCCGCAAGATCGCGCAGACCGCCACGCCCGCCGAAGTGCGCGAACTCCGCCAGCTGGTCGAGGCGATGGACCAGGCCGTCAAGGCCGGCGATGCGCAGGACTACCACCGCTTCAACCTGCAGTTCCACGACCGGCTGCTGGAGCTGGCCGGCAACGCCAAGCTGACGGCCACCTACCGCAAGCTGGTCAACGAACTCTCGCTGTTCCGGCGCAAGAACCTGACCGATGCGTCGATGGCCGCGTACTCGCGCGAGCACCGGCAGATCGTCAAGGCGATTGCCTCGGGCGACGCCGAGGCCGCGGGCCAGGCCATGTACGACCACGTGATGAACAGCCGCGAGCGCACGCGGCAGAACTTCGCGGCACGGCCGCCGGAGTCCGCGCCCGTGCCGGCGCGCGCAGCACGGCGCTCCGTCGCGGCCTGAGCACGCCATGGCATTGACGCTGGACGACATCCGCACGCTGTTCGAGCGCCGTGGCGCGGAGCAGTACAGCGGCGAGCCGGTCACGCAGCTGGAGCACGCGCTGCAAATCGCCCAGCTGGCCGAGCAGGCCGGCGCCGGCGATGCGCTGGTCACCGCTGCGCTGCTGCACGACCTGGGGCATCTGCTGAACGACCAGGGCGCATCGCCCACGCTGCGCGGCATCGACGACCTGCACCAGTACTACGCCCTGCCCTTCCTGCGCGGGCTGTTCGGCGATGCGGTGCTGGAGCCGATCCGCTGGCACGTGGACGCCAAGCGCTACCTGTGCGCCACGCGGCCGGCCTACCACGCGGCGCTCTCGCAGGACTCGCAGCGCAGCCTGGTGCTGCAGGGCGGCGTGTTCTCCGCAGAACAGGCGCAACTGCACCGCCTCGTCCGCGTGCGGCCGCGCGATGAAGGCCTGCGCCTGTTCT
>CAJYRH010000414.1 GCA_913776795.1 uncultured Pseudorhodoferax sp.
CGGAAGAACTGCGGCGCAGCGTGGACATGGTCAAGGAGGGCAGCGCAGTCCCCATCCGCATTGGACTGGGCTCCGGGCCCGCTGCGGTGCTCATGACGCCGTTCATGGTCCACATGGCGCGGCACCATCCGCAGGTGCAGGTGGGCATCATCCGTGGGGCGCTGGATCTGCAGCTGGGCCAGCTGCGTGCTCGCATGGCCGATGCGCTGGTGATCGACCGGCGCGCCGTGCCGCCTGCCGACGATCTGGTGGTGGAGATGGTCGCCGAGCTGCGGGCAGGCTTCATCTGCCGCAGCGGCCACCCCTTGCTGGCGCGCGGCGCGACCGCCTACACCTTCGACGACCTGCTGCCGTATCCGCTGGCCTCGACGAGCCTGACCGACGAGATCGGCAACCAGCTCATGCGACAGTACGGACCGCGCGCCAACCCGAACACGGCAGTCCGCCTGCGCTGCGAGGAGATGGACAGCCTGATCGCAACCGTGCGCCAGACCGACGTGGTGTTCTTCGGCATCACCGCCGCAGCGCGGCAGGGCATCGTGTCCGGGGAGCTCGTGGAGCTGCCGGTGCGGCCGGTCTTCGGCGCCAAGGGCCTCTTCGCGCTGATCACGCTGGCCGGGCGCACCGAAAGCCCTTCGATGCAATTGTTCCGCCACTTCGTCAAGGAGCACATGCACGACTGATGCAGCCGCTCGCAGTGCATGGCGCGCGGCTCAATGGACGGCGCGTGCCCCCGCCGCCCAGTGGCGTGCACGCAGCGCCTTCTTGTCGATCTTGCCCAGCGCGGTCTGCGGCAACGCCTCGACGAACGCAACGCGTTTCGGCGCTGCCACCGCCCCAATGGCCGCACGCACGGCCGCGACCAGCCTTTCGGTCGAGGGACGGGGCCCCGGACCAGGCTGCACGTAGGCCATGACCAGCTCGCCCCACCTGTCGTCGGGAATGCCGATCACGGCGGCCTGGGCCACGCCGGGCTGCGCGCACAGCGTGTCCTCGATCTCCCTGGGGTAGACATTGAAACCGCCCGAGATGATCACGTCCTTCATGCGGTCGACGATGTAGTACAGGCCGTCGGCGCCTCTGCGGGCCACGTCGCCGGTGTGCAGCCAGCCGCCGGCCAGCGCAGCAGCGGTCTCGGCCGGGCTGTCCAGGTAGCCCGCCATGACCAGCGGGCCGCGCACGCAGATCTCGCCGCGCTCGCCGTCTGCCACCTGCCGGCCATCGGCGTCCAGCAATGCGATCTGCATGAGGGGGTATGGGCGGCCCGCGGCCGTGAGCTGGGCATCCTCGAGCCGTGCATGGTCGTGACGGTCCAGCAGCAGGATGTCGTTGGGCGACTCGGTCTGGCCGTAACTCTGGACCAGCACCGGGCCACAGATGTCGAGCGCCTGGCGGATACGCGCTGGTGAAGCAGGCGCGGCGCTGTAGATCAGCGTGTGAAAGGCAGCCCAGTCGACCTCTTTCACGCGCGGACTGTCGAGCAGCGCATAGAGCATGGTGGGCACGAGCCACGTGAGGTTGCACCGGTACTGGCCCACGGCCTCGACGAAGCCGTCGGAGGAGAAGCCGCGCAACAGCGTGATGCAGCCACCGCGCATCAGCGTTGGCACCACGAGCGAGCCGCCACCGTGCGAGATCGGCGCGGGACACACATAGCGCACCTCCTGCGGCCAGTCCTTGACTGCCAGATCCAGCAGTGCGTTGGTGGCCAGGGCGCGGTTGGTCAGCATCACGCCCTTGGGCCGGCCGGTGGTACCGCCGGTGTAAGCCAGCCGCACGACCGTTTCGGCATCGCCGCACGGCACGAGCCCCTGGGGTACGAGATCCTGTGCGGCCTGCAACAGGTCGTCGAAGCCAGCGATGGAGCCCATGGAAAGCCAGGTACACACGTGCCCGCACTGCGCACGCAGCGCCTGTCCGCGTGCCTGGTGCTGCGCGTCGACGATGAGCGTACGGGCACCGCTGTGGGCGAGGATGTAGGCGTGGTCTGCCTCGCTGCCCAGTGCGTGCAACGTGACCGACCGCAGACCGCGCAGGTAGACGGCGGCGATCACGGCGAACGCCTCCCAACGGTTCACGGCCAGCTGGGCCACGGTGTCGCCAGGCCGCAGGCCCAGCCGGTCGAAATGCAGGGCGATGCGGCTGATGGCCTGGCCTAGCTCGGCGTACGACACCCTGGCCTCGTCATTGGCAAAGGCCGTCCGGTCAGGGTACCTGGCGGTGGCGGTGACGATGAGGTCGGCAACAGTGCCGCCGCGCAGGGCCTCGGGAGGAACGTGCATGGTGTCTCCGTGGAATCGGCTGCATTTTGCGGGCTGCGGGCCGTGCGGCGTGTCGCACCCGCTCGGCCTGCTAGATTCGCAGTCCCCTGATTGGAGGAGGCAGCATGCAGACAGATCCGACCAGTGCACCACCGGGCGGCTGGCGCGCGGGCTTGGCCGTCGGCGCCGGCTTCGGCGTGGGCGCATTCGCTCTGTCCGTCGGCTTTGGCGCAGCCGCCGTTGCCCAAGGCTGGCCGGCATGGCTGGCCACGCTGATGTCGGCCATCGTGTTTGCAGGTGCCGCGCAGTTTGCACTGGTCATGGCCTTCGCCAGCGGCGGCATGTCGGCTGCTCTCGGGGCCGCCACGCTGATCAACCTGCGCTTCATTCCGATGGCGCTGACGTCCGAGTTCAAGGGTGGCCCCTGGCGCCGCTCGTTGGAGGCCCAGGCGGTGGTCGACGCATCGTGGGCCGCGGCGCGCTTGCCAGGCGGCAAGGTCGACCGTGCCAAGATGCTGGGCGCCACGCTGGCGCAGTGGCCGGCCTGGGTAGGCGGCACTGCCATCGGCGCCTATCTCGCGCCGGAGCCCGCCATGGCACGTGCGGTTGGCCTGGACCTTGTCTTTCCGGCGTTCTTCCTCGTGTTCGTGCTCGACATCGTGCGCAATGAGCCAGGGCACCGCAGCACCGTGGCGTTGGCAGTGCTGGTCACTGCCGGCATGTGCTGGCTGGTCCCGCCTGGCGTGGCTCTGATGTTCGCCAGCGCTGCAGCGCTGCCCTGCCTGCTGCGCCGTGGAGCCTGAGCGTGGGCAACATGCTGTGGACCGTGCTGGCGTTTGCGGCGATCAACTACACGATCAAGGCCATCGGCCCGGTGCTGCTGCACGGCCGGCGGTTCCCGCCCCGCGTGGCAGCCTTCATCGATGCGCTGCCAGCCGCGCTGCTGGCCGGCATGCTGGCCAGTTCAGTCGTCGGCGCGGCCGGCCGTGGCCTTGAGCCGACACTGCTTGGCGGCCTGGCCACCGTGGCGGTGGCCTGGTACCTGCGTGCAGGCCAGTTCGGCAGCGTGCTGCTGGGCGTGGTGGCGACGGCGGCCTTGCGCCACTTCGGGTGATGCGCCGCAGCGCAGGCTGCATGCCGCAGTCTGCGCTCAAACCGCTTTCTGACGCTGCCCGTGCCGCCCTGTCGGCAAGCGCTTGCCAATGCACACGGGTGCCTCGAACGAAGCAGCCTGCCCTGTCTGCCGCATCGCCAGCCCTGGACTTTGTCGCAGCCATCGTCGCGCAGTATCCGGCAATGCACGGCGGCATCGGCCGCGTGCAGGCGGCGACAGTAGAATGTGCGGCGCGCGGGTGTAGTTCAATGGTAGAACGGCAGCTTCCCAAGCTTCATACGAGGGTTCGATTCCCTTCGCCCGCTCCATCGATTTCTAGCGCTGACGCTGGGAGACCTTGAGAATCAAGGACTTGCAACGAATCAGCCGTGCCGG
>CAJYRH010000415.1 GCA_913776795.1 uncultured Pseudorhodoferax sp.
TTGTGGGAGCTAAGGGCGCCGGGGGATGGAGGGAAAAGCCGCCGGATCACCCGCTTTGTGAGGGAACAAAAAGGGGGGCCTCTCCAGGCAAGGTGCCGCCAGACTGCAGAAAGCAAGAAGCCCGCACCGCCGCAAGGGCGATACGGGCCAGGAGATGCGGGCCGGGAGAAAGGGAGTGGCCGGGTTCCGGGGCCGATGTCAGCTCAGAACGGCGCCACCGAATTGAACGCCCGCGCCAGCCACCCCATGGCCTGCGCCTCGGCCGGGGAGCCCCTGCCGCGCGACTGCACGCGGGCATTCGCCACCAGGGTGGAGCTGACCACGCTGCCCGGCTGCAGCGAGCGCGGGTCCACGGTGCCCGAGAAGCGCAGCACGTCCACGTTCTCGGCCACGCCGATCTGCTTCTCGCCCGCGATCACGAGGTGGCCGTTGGGCAGCACGTCCACGACCGTGGTGGTGATGGTGCCGGTGAAGGTGTTGGTGCTCTGCAGGTCGCCCTTGCCTTCGAAGTTGTTGGTGCTGTTGCCGCCCAGCTTCAGCTTGCCGAGGTCGCTCGCGCCGATGAAGGGGAACGCGCTCACGCCGGCCGTGTTGGCGGCCGTGCGGTCCACCTTGGAGCTGGACTTCTGCGATGCGGAGATCGTCTCCACGATCTGGATGGTGACGATGTCGCCCACGAGCCGCGCGCGGCGGTCCTCGAAGGCCGGCCGGTAGCTGGCCGCATGGAAGAGGCTGCCGGTGGCCGGCCCGGTCGCGCGGGGCGCCGTCTGCACGGCGATCGGCGCCTGGGTGGGCGGCATGTCGATCGGTGGCGGCGGATTGACGGAGGCGCAGCCCGTGGCGGCCAGCAGTGCGGCCACGGCGGCGAGGCGCAGCGGTGCTGCGCGGAGGAAGAGGGAGGCGGCGGTGTGCGGCATGGTCGGTGTCCCGGCGGTGGTCAGGAAGGGGTGGGTGCGCATCACAGCTGCGCGAGCTTGGCCAGCATCTGGTCGGATGTCTGGATGGCCTTGGAATTCATTTCGTAGGCGCGCTGGGTCTGGATCATGGACACCAGCTCTTCCACCACGTTCACGTTGGAGGTTTCGAGGAAGCCCTGGCGGATGATGCCCAGGCCGTTGGTGCCGGGCGTGCCCTGCTGGGGCTGGCCCGACGCCGCGGATTCCTTGAACAGGTTCTGCCCGATCGGCTCCAGGCCGGCCGAGTTGATGAAGCTCGCCATGCCCAGCGTGCCGATCTGCTGCGGCGCGGTCGTGCCCGGCACGGTGGCCGAGACGATGCCGTCCGTGCTGATGCTGATCCCCGTGGCGTTGGCCGGCACGGTGATGCCGTTGGCCACGGGCAGGCCGCTGGAGGTGACCAGGCGCCCCTGGGAATCGAGCTGGAACGATCCATCGCGCGTGTAGCCCGTGGTGCCGTCCGGCATCGTCACCTGGAAGAATCCGTTGCCGTTGATGGCCACGTCCAGGTTGTTGTTGGACTGCGCCAGGCTGCCCTGCGTGAAGTTGCGGCTGGTGGCCACCGTGCGCACGCCCAGGCCCAGGTGCAGGCCGGTGGGCAGCTGGTTCTGCTCGGTGGTCTGCGCGCCCACCTGGCGCAGGTTCTGGTAGATCAGGTCCTCGAACACCGCGTTGTTGCGCTTGTAGCCGGTGGTGGAGACGTTGGCGAGGTTGTGGGAGATCACGTCCAGCTGCGTTTGCTGGGCGGACATGCCGGTCTTGGCGATCCAGAGCGAGTTGATCATTGCGGTTCCTCGGGGAATGCGTGCGGTGCGTGCGGGGGAGGGCGTCGGCGCCGGCGTCAGCCGTTCAGGTTGAGCAGCTGGGCGGCCGTCTTGTCATTGTTCTCGGCCGTCTGCAGCAGCCGCATCTGGGCTTCGAACTGCCGGGAGGCGGCGATCATGCCGACCATGCTTTCCACGGCGTTCACGTTGGAGCCCTCCAGCGCGCCGGACAGCAGCCGCGCGTTCGGGTCATTGGGGATCGGGTCGCCCGATGCGGTGCGAAAGAGCGCGTCGTCGCCCCGCTTGAGCGGGTCTTCCGCCGTCGGGGTGGCGAGCTTCAGCCGTCCGATCGGGGTGGGCTGCTGGCCCGCCACGCGCGCGGTGATGGTGCCGTCCGAGCCCAGGGTCACGTCGGCACCGGGCGGCACGTCGATCGGGCCGCCGCCGTCGGACAGTACGGTGAGCCCGTTGGAGGTGCGCAGCTGGCCCTCCGCGTTGACCTCGAAACTGCCGTTGCGTGTATAGGCCTCGGTGCCGTCCAGGCCCTGCACCGCGAACCATGCGTTGCCCACTGCCATCGCGTCCAGGTTGCGGCCGGTGCGCTGCACGGGGCCGGGCGTCTCCACATGGCCGGAGGTCGCCTCCAGCGCGAACACGCGGGTCTTGGAGCCGTCGCCCTGCACGGGCACCGAGCGGAACGTGGACATCTCCGCGCGGAAGCCGTTGGTGGAGGCGTTCGCGAGGTTGTTGGCCAGCACCGCCTGCCGTTGCGCGGCAGCGCTGGCGCCCGTCATGGAGGTGTAGATGATGTGGTCCATCGCTCGGCCTGGATGAAGGAAGGGGTTCGGAGTTCAGTGGCGGATCAGCGGGATCGGGTCGTCAGCGCAGGTTCACCAGCGTGGACATCACCTGGTCCTGCGTCTTGATGGTCTGGGCGTTGGCCTGGTAGGCGCGCTGTGCGGTCATCATGTTCACCAGCTCGGCCGTGAGGTCCACGTTGGAATCCTCCAGTGCGCCGGAACGCAGCCCGCCGAACTTGCCTTCGGTGGGCGTGCCCAGCACCGGCTGGCCCGACTGGAAGGTTTCCACCCAGTTGTTGTTGCCCACCGAGGCCAGGCCCTGCGTGTTGCGGAAGCTGGCCAGCGCCACCTGCCCCTCGGCGCGCGTCACGCCGTTGGAGTAGCGGGTCATCACCGTGCCGTTGTTCTCGATGCTGATGCCTGTGAGTTCGCCGGCCGTGTAGCCGTCCTGCGACAGGTTGGACACCGCGAAGGCCTTGCCGTACTGCGACACGCCGTCGAGCTTGATGTTCACCGTGTAGTCGGCCAGCCCGTTCGGGTTGGGCGGCGTGGGTTTCACGGTGAGCGGCATCTGGAAGCCGGTTTCCGGGGCGGTCGCGGTCGGCGAGACGATCTTGCCGCTGTTGTCGAACTTGATCTGGCCGATGGGCGTGGCCACCACCGGCGGCGTGGCCGTGGCGTCGTCGAGCTTGTCGTACACGTCCCAGGTGTTGGCGCCGTTCTTCTGGAAGTACAGGCTCACCGGCTTGGCCACGCCCTGGCTGTCGTACACGTTGATGGACGTGCCGTAGGTGGAGCGCGGCGTGGCGGGCACGGGCGGCGTGGCCGTGGCGTCGCCTGCGGCATCGGGGGCGCGTGCGTCGAGGTTGAATTCCGCCGTGATCGCCGTGGTCTGCTTGGCGGGGATCGGCTTGGACGTGGGGAAGGACAGCGGCGCGGCGTTGCTGGCCGTACGCTTGCCGGTGACCGGGTCCAGCGCATAGCCCATGACCTGTGCCTTGGTGTTGGTCACCAGCTGGCCGTTGCTGTCGAGCTTGAAGTTGCCGGCGCGGGTGTAGGCACGTGAGCCGTCGGGCTGCTGCAGCGTGAAGAAGCCGTCGCCGTTGATCGCCACGTCCAGGCTGTTGCCCGTGACGGAGATGTTGCCCTGGTTGAACTGCTGCGCCACCGCCGACAGCTCCACCCCGATGCCGGCATTGGTGCCACCCGCGGAGCCGATGGCATTGGCCACCATCTCGGCGAATTCGGCGCGCGAGGACTTGAAGCCGACGGTGCCGGAGTTGGCCACGTTGTGGCCGATCACGTCCAGGTTCTTGCTGGCGGCGTTGAGGCCGGACAGGCCTTGCTGGAAGCTCATGGTGCTCTCCTCGGGGGACGGAAAAGGGGTTGTTTGTCTTGCGGAATGCGCGAGGCCGTCAGAGCACCGCGCGGATGTTGCTGTAGTTCACGGTGCCGCCCGTGTCCAGGTTCAGCGTGAGGGCGCCCGCGTTGGAGCCGGTGCCCACCACCTTGGCCTGCATGAGCGGCGTCGCCTCGACGGCGCCGTCCTTGGTGGATGCCACCACGCGGAAGCTCAGGTCGCTGCGGGTGCCGCTGTACTTGCTGCCGTCCCAGCTGAAATCGTGGCGTCCTGCAGCGCTCGCGCCCACGTCCACCGTATCGACCACCTGGCCGCCCGGCGTGACGACCTCCACCTTGACGTCGGTGGCGGCGCCCTTGAGGTCGAAGGACCCGGTGCCGGCACTGTCCTTGAAGGTCATCTTGCTGCCTTCGGTCAGCACGTTGCGGCCGATCATCATCGTGCCCTGCAGGGTCTGCATGGTCGTGAACTGCTCGGCCATGGTCTGCATGCTCAGGTTGAGCTGCTGGATGCCCGTCACCGTGTTGATCTGTGCCATCTGCGAGGTCATCTGGGCGTTGTCCAGCGGATTCATCGGATCCTGGTTGTTGAGCTGCGCCACCAGCAGTTTCAGGAAACGGTCCTGCGCGGCGGCCGGGTCGGTGGCGGAGTTCGAGCTGGAGCCCGTGTTCACGGTGGCCGTGGAGCCGATGGGGTTGAGGATCATGGTGCGGTCCTTCGGGAAGGGATTACTGGCCCATCTGCAGCGTCTTGAGCAGCAGCGACTTGGTGGTGTTGAGGACCTCGACGTTGTTCTGGTAGGAGCGCGAGGCCGAGATCATGTTGACCATCTCTTCCACCGGATTCACGTTGGAGTGCGTGACGTAGCCCTCCGCGTCGGCCTGCGGATGGGTGGGATCGAGCACGCGCTTGCCAGGCGCCTGGCTCTCGCTGATGGCGCTCACGCGCACGCCGGCCGCGCCTTCGTCGCCCATGGGCGCCGTCTGGAAAACCACCTGGCGCGCCTTGTAGGCCTGGCCGTCGGGGCCGGCCACGGCATCGACGTTGGCGAGGTTGCTGGCCACCACGTTGAGGCGCTGCGCCTGCGCGCTGATCGCGCTGCCGGAGACGCCGAAGATCGAGAACATGGACATGGCGGTGATCGCTTTCCTGGTGCGTTGCGGGCTGCGGGACGTGCGTGCGCCCTCACTGGCCCTGGATCGCGCTCAGCATGGTGCGCGCGTTGCCGTTGATGAAACGCAGCGTGGCCTCGTAGCGCACGGCGTTGTCGGCGAACGCGGCCCGCTCGCGGTCCAGGTCCACCGTGTTGTTGTCCAGGCTCGGCTGGGTCTGCACCGTGTAGCCCAGGGTGCCGGGCGCGCCGCTGCCGGTCGTGGCGCCGGGCAGCGGGATGTGGCGCGGATCGGTCGCGCTCTGCTGGCGCTGCAGGGCGCGCTCCACCGCGCTGAACGAGGCGCCCTCGCCCTGGCCGGTGGCATCGCGCAGCGCATCGGCGAAATTGAAATCGCGCGCCACGTAGCCGGGGGTGTCGGCATTGGCGATGTTGCTCGCGATCGCACGCTGGCGCTCGGCACGCAGCATGAGCGCGTTGCCGTGGAAATCCAGCCTTTCGGTCAACTTGTCGAGCATGGGGCACCTTGCGGAGATCGGGGGAATCGGGGTCGCCGCGCTGCCCGGCGCCACGACCGGCAGCGGCGCGCCCGGCACCCTGGGCTACACGGTGCAGACCCAGCCGAGCCTGGACAACAACACGGTG
>CAJYRH010000416.1 GCA_913776795.1 uncultured Pseudorhodoferax sp.
ACAAGTTCGGCGATGCGCTCAAGAACGTGATGCAGGGCGACAGGGGCTACGTGGTCTCCACCGTTCAGGCCCGCACGGCCGCCGGGCACCTGCCGTTCTCCCGCATCGGCGAACTCTCGCACCAGAACGACCCGGAGCTCGGCTACAGCGTGCAGGCCCAGCCCAACCTGGACCAGAACACGGTGGACCTGGACCGCGAACGTGCCAATTTCGTGGACAACACCGTGCGCTACGAGGCCGCGCTGCGCTTCATCAACGGCCAGGCCAAGACCATGCTGACCGCCATCCAGGGGCAATAAGGAGCTTCGCCATGTCGATGTTCTCGATCTTCGGCGTCTCGGGCAGCGGCATCAGCGCCCAGTCGCAGCGGCTCAACGTGGTGGCCTCCAACCTGGCGAACGTCGATGCCGTGGCCGGCCCCGACGCCCAGCCCTACAAGGCCCGCCAGGTGGTGTTCCAGACCACGCTGATGGGTGCCGACAGTTCGGCCGGCGTGGCCGTACGCCAGGTCACCGAAAGCAATGCGCCGGCGCGAAAGGTGCTCGATCCGGACCACCCGCTGGCCGACGCCGAGGGTTACGTGACGCACTCCAACGTCAACGCGGTGGAGGAGATGGTCAACATGATCTCGGCCTCGCGCTCCTACCAGAACAACGTGGAAGTCATGAACACGGCCAAGACGCTGCTGCTCAAGACGCTGCAGATGGGCCAGTGAGCCCGCGCTACCTGAAAGACACCACCATGGCCATCTCCACCGACGTTCTGAACTCCGTCAACGGCGCAGGCAGTGCCGGCACCACCGGCGGCACGAACAAGAACGACTCGAGCGCTCAGGCAGTGCAGGACCGCTTCCTCAAGCTGCTGGTCGCGCAGTTGAACAACCAGGACCCGATGAACCCGCTGGACAACGCGCAGATGACCTCGCAGATCGCCCAGCTCAATACCGTCACGGGCATCGAGAACCTGAATTCCACCGTCAACAACGTGCTGTCGCAGATGGCCTCGATGCAGGCGCTGCAGGGGGCGACCATGGTCGGCCACGAGGTGCTGAACGAAGGCTCCGCGCTGCAGGTCAGCGACAAGGTGGGCCGCGCCGCATTCGATCTGTCCGCCAATGCCGACGGGGTGAAGGTGCAGGTGCGCACCGCCAGCGGCACGCTGGTGGACACCATCGACATGGGCGCACTCGGCGCCGGCCGCCACGCCATCGAATGGGATGCGTCCAAGTACGGCGGCAACGAGGCGCTGCAGTTCACCGTGACGCCGACCAGCAAGAACACCGTCACGGCCACCGCGCTGCAGCGCTCGCGCGTCGAGTCCGTCAGCAACGAGAACAACGTGCTGACCTTGCACCTGGCCGGCGGCCAATCGCTGGCCTACGGCAACGTCAAGGCCATCCTCTGAACCCCTCAAGCCTCAGGAGCTTTCCATGGCATTCCAACAAGGTCTCTCCGGTCTGAACGCCGCCAGCAAGAATCTCGACGTCATCGGCCACAACATCGCCAATGCGAACACCACCGGCATGAAGGCCTCGCGCGCCGAGTTCGCCGAGCTCTACGCCAACGCCATGGGAACGGCAGGCGGCATCAACCAGGGCCTGGGTGTGGAGGTCAACACGGTCTCGCAGCAGTTCACGCAGGGCAACCTGTCGGTGACCGGCAACTCGCTGGACGTGGCCATCAACGGCAACGGCTTCTTCCAGATCGACCAGCCCAACGGCACGCGTGCCTATACCCGGGACGGCTCGTTCAAGTTGACCAAGGAAGGCCAGATCGTGACCAACGACAACGGCGCCCTGCTGGGCGTCGTGGCCGACGCCAACGGCCTGATCCCGAGCGGTGGCGCGATCGGCCCGCTGGTGATGCCGGCGGGCGGCCAGATCGACGCCGCGCGCAGCACCAAGCTGGACCTGCGCCTCAACCTGGATGCCGGCGCCGCGGTGCCGACCGGCACGGCGCCGGCGGCGCTGACCCCGCCGATCGAGACGTACGGCACCTCGGCCGTGGCCTACAACGCGCAGGGCACCGCCGTTCCCATCGGCATCTACTTCACCAAGACCGCCAACAACAGCTGGGATGTCTGGACCACCGTGGACGGCGGCCCCATGACCAACAGCGGCTCCATGACCTTCGGCAACGACGGCGAGCTGACCTCGTCGTCGACGCTGACGTCGCTCAACCTCACGGAATCGGACGGCACCACGACCTTTCCCGTCGCCTTCAACCTGGAGCGCGCGACGCAGTACGGCTCCTCGCGCTTCGGCGTGACCAAGGCACTGGCGGATGGCCAGACCTCGGGCCAGCTGACCGCCGTGAACATCGACGACGCCGGTGTGGTGCAGGGCGTCTACTCTAATGGCAAGACGCTGGCGGTCGGCCAGATCCAGCTCGCCACCTTCACCAACGCCCAGGGACTGGCGCCGATCGGCGGCAACCTGTGGCTGGCGACGGCCGCCTCGGGCATGACGCCCACCGCCACCGGTACGCCGGGCAGCGGCAACCTGGGCGTGGTGCGCGCCGGCACGCTGGAGGACTCCAACGTCGACCTGACCAAGGAACTCGTGAACATGATGACCGCGCAGCGCACCTACCAGGCCAACGCGCAGACCATCAAGACCCAGGACCAGGTCCTGAACACCATCCTGAATATTCGATGACCACCCCCGTCGCTTGCTCGCTTCGTGTAGCTGCATCGCCCCTCAAAAGGGCGACACCAGCGGCCCGGCAGCGCCGGTTCCGCGGTGTCTCCCGCCTGGGTCCGGCTTCATCCGTGGCCTGCGCCTGCTGATCCGCCCCCGTCACGCACTTTGGAATCTGGAGCATGGACCACATCATCTACACCGCGATGACCGGCGCCCTTGCCGCCTCCGGGCGGCAGGCGGTGTTGTCCAACAACCTGGCCAACGTCTCGACCACCGGCTTTCGGGCCGAGCTGTCGAACTTCCGGTCGGTGCCGCTGAACGGCTCGGGCTCCAGCAGCCGGGTGTTCGCGCTGGAGACCACGCGCGGCCACGACGAGAAGGCCGGCCCCGTGCAGCGCACCGGCCGCAACCTGGACGCCATGGCGCGCGACAACGCGTGGTTCGCCGTCCAGGGGCTGGACGGCACCGAGGCCTACACGCGCGGCGGCTCCTTCGAGATCACGGCCGCCGGCACGCTGGTCACGCCCACCGGCCTGCCCGTGCTCAGCGATGGCGGAGCGCCCATCGACGTGCCGCCGAACGCCGAGGTGACGCTGGGCTCGGACGGCAGCATCACGGCCAAGGTCGGCAACCTGCCGCCCACCAACCTGGGCCGGCTCAAGCTGGCCACCCCCACCGCGGAGGACAGGCTCAAGCGCAGCGACGACGGGCTGTTCCGCACCACCTCGGGCGACCCCCTCGCCAGCGACCCGAACGCACGCATGGCCGCCGGGGCACTGGAGGGTTCGAACGTGAATGCCGTGGAAACCATGGTGGGCATGATCCAGGTGGCGCGCCAGTTCGAAGTCCAGATGCGTTTGCTGCAACTCGCCGAAGCCGGCGACAAGAGTGCCAGCCAATTGCTGGGCACCCAAGGTTAAGAAAGGTTCGCCATGATCAATTCGCTCTGGATCTCCAAGACCGGGATGGAAGCCCAGCAAACCCAGCTGGACGTCATCTCGCACAACCTGGCCAACGTGTCGACCACCGGGTTCAAGCGTTCCAACGCAGTGTTCGAAGACCTGATCTACCAGAACCTGCGCCAGGTCGGCGCCAACAACACCGAGGCCGAGCAGTTGCCCACCGGGCTGCAGCTGGGCCTGGGTGTGCGCACGGTGGCCACCAGCCGCCAGTACTCGCAGGGTTCGCTGCAGCTCACCGAGAACCGCTTCGACGTGGCGATCAACGGCAACGGCTTCTTCAACGTGCAACTGCCCGACGGCACGGTGGGCTACACGCGCGACGGCAGCTTCGAGGTCGACTCCCAGGGCCGCCTGGTCACCTCCAATGGCCTGCCCGTGGCGAACGGCATCACGATCCCGCCCAACGCCGTCAACGTGACCATCAGCGAGACCGGCACCGTGTCCGTGGTGTTGCCGGGCAACGCGACGCCGCAGACGGTGGGCACGATCGCCATGTCCAACTTCGTCAACCCGCCAGGCCTGGAGCCGCGCGGCCAGAACATCTTCACCGAGACCGCCGCCTCCGGGCAGCCGCAGGGCGGCACGCCGGGCACCAACGGCCTGGGGGTGATGCGGCAGAACTACCTGGAGACGTCCAACGTCAACGTGGTGCAGGAGCTGGTGACCATGATCCAGACCCAGCGCGCCTACGAGATGAACTCCAAGGCCGTGCAAACCTCGGACCAGATGCTGCAAAAGCTCGCGCAGCTGTAGGAGCCGCCATGGCAAGAACCATCACCCTGCGCACCTGGCTGCTGGCCGTGGTCGCCTTCGCGCTCGCCGGTTGCGAGACCCTGCAGCAGACGCCCAAGGTCGAGTTTCCCGACACGGCGACGCAGCGGCCGGTGGCCATCGCGCCGCAAGCCGCGCCCGTCGCCACCGGGGGGCTGTACTCGCAGGTGCGTTACCGCCCGTTCTTCGAGGACCGGCGCCCGCGCATGCTCGGCGACACGCTCACGGTGCAGATCGTCGAGAGCCTGAACGCCAGCCAGACCAGCACCGCCTCGGTCGACAAGACCGGCAACGTGAGCAGCGGCGTCACCGGATTGCCGTTCCTGTCCGCATCGCTGCTGGGCAAGCTCGGAGTGGGCGCCGAATCGGAGAACAAGTTCGCCGGCAGCGGCGGCACCGCAGCCGCCAACACCTTCAGCGGCACCATCACCACCACCGTGGTGGACGTGCTGCCCAACGGCCACCTCGTGGTGCTGGGCGAGAAGCAGATCGGCGTCAACCAGAACGTGGACGTGCTGCGTTTTTCGGGCACGGTGGACCCGCGCGCCGTGCTGCCCGGCTCCATCGTGCCATCCACCTCGGTGGCCAACGTGCGTGTGGAGTCGCGCGGCCGCGGCCAGCAGCAGGACGCCATGGCAATTGGCTGGCTGGCCCGGTTCTTTTTGAGCGTTCTGCCGTTCTGAGGCTTCGCACAATCACGGCAGCCCCCTCCATCCGAGCACTGCCATGACATTCCTGCCGCGCCTCCTGCTTCCGCTGCTCGCCCTCGCACTGCTGGTCCAGCCGGTGCAGGCCATGCGCATCAAGGAAGTCGCCTCGGTGCAGGGCGTGCGCAGCAACCAGCTGACGGGCTACGGCCTGGTCGTGGGCCTGGACGGCACTGGCGACCAGACCACGCAGATGCCGTACACGACGCAGAGCCTGTCCAACTACCTGCAGCAGCAAGGCATCGTGCTGCCGGCCAACCAGGCCTCGCAGCTGCAGCTCAAGAACGTGGCAGCGGTGCTGGTCACGGCCGAGCTGCCCGCGTTCGCGCAGCCGGGCCAGGCCATCGACGTGACGGTCTCCTCCATGGGCAACGCCAAGTCGCTCAAGGGCGGCACGTTGATCGCGACACCGCTGCGCGGTGCCGACGGCGAGGTCTACGCGCTGGCACAGGGCAACCTGGTGGTGGCCGGCGCGGGTGCTGCCGCCGGGGGCAGCAAGGTGCAGATCAACCACCTGTCGGCCGGTCGCATCCCCGGTGGCGGCCAGGTCGAGCGCAGCGTTCCCACGCCGCTGCAGGACGGCGACCACATCACGCTGGGCCTGGATGCCTCGGACTTCCAGACCGCGCGCCGCGTGGCCAGCGTCATCAACGAAAAGCTGGGACAGGGCCTGGCGCAGGCGCTGGACGGCCGCACGGTGCAGGTGCGCGCCCCCAACACGCCCCACGCCCGTGTGAACTTCATCGCCGAGCTCGAAGAACTGCGCTTCGACAAGGCCGTGCCGTCGGCGAAGGTGGTGATCAACTCGCGCACCGGCTCCATCGTGCTGAACCAGGCCGTGACGCTGGGGCCCTGCGCCATTGCACATGGGAACCTGTCGGTCAGCATCGCCACCACGCCGGTGATCAGCCAGCCGGCGCCGTTCTCGCAGGGCCAGACCGTGGTCGGCCAGCAGTCTGACATCTCGGTCAAGCAGGAGCCCGGAAAGCTGCTGCAGCTGCAGGGCGCGCCGCAGCTGGGCGACGTGGTGCGTGCACTGAACGCGCTGGGTGCCACGCCGCAGGACCTGCTGGCCATCCTGCAGGCCATCAAGGCCGCAGGCGCCCTCAATGCAGAGCTGGAGGTGATCTGACATGAAGCACCCCCGTCTGAATTTCTCACTGCGTGTAGAAAATCCATCCCCCCTCGTGGGCGCACCGCCGGCGGCCTGGCAGAGCCGGTTCCGCGGCGTCTGCCGGCATGGCCTGCTCCGCGGCCTTCGGAACAGCGGCCCGCCTGCCACTTCTGGATCCTGCGTGCGGCGCGCCGGCGCCGTGGAGCTCTGACATGTCGCTTTCGCCGCTGGTCCCCAACAACAATGCACTGGCCGCCGACGCCCGCTCGCTGGATTCCCTGAAGGCGCAGGCCGGCAAGGACGGCGCGGGCGCCGTCAAGGAGGCAGCCAAGCAGCTGGAGTCGCTGTTCATGCGCGAGCTCATCAAGAGCATGCGCGACGCGACCATGAAGTCCGGCCTGTTCGACAGTCCCCAGAGCGATGTCAGCAAGGACCTGCTGGACCAGCAGCTCTCGGTATCGATGTCCGGGCTGCCTGGCGGCCTGTCATCGGCCATCGAGCGCCAGCTGTCGCGCCACACCGTGGCGATGGACAACACGCGCGTGCTGCCGCCGTCCGACGACGCCGAAAAGGTGTCCCGGCCCATGCCGGCAGGCACCGGCAGCGCCAAGCACGGTTTCGTGCAGCAGCACCAGGATGCGGCAGAGCGCGTCGAGCGGCAAAGCGGCATCCCGGCCAGCTACATGATCGGCCAGGCCGCCCACGAGACCGGCTGGGGCAAGCGCGAGATCAAGCACAGCGACGGCAGCACTTCGTTCAACCTGTTCGGCATCAAGGCCGGCCCGGGCTGGACCGGCAAGGTGGCCGAGGTGACGACCACCGAGTACGTGAACGGCGAGGCCCGCAAGGTCAAGGCCAAGTTTCGCGCCTACGACTCCTACGAGGACTCGTTCCGCGACTACGCCAACATGATCACCAACAGCCCGCGTTACGAGAAGGTGCTCAGCAAGACGGATTCGCCGTTGGCCTTCGCCACCGCGCTCAAGCGCGCTGGCTACGCCACCGACCCGGACTACGCCGGCAAACTCAGCCGCGTGATCAACAGCACGCTGCAGGTGCAGCGCGCCTTGAACGCCTGATCTTCGGCGCGCCATGAGCAACATCCTGAACGTCGGTGTGCGTGCGCTGCAGGCCAACCAGGCGGCGCTGTCGACCACCGGCCACAACATCGCCAACAACGCCACGGTCGGCTACTCGCGCCAGGTGGTCAAGCTGGCGACGGTGGAGGGCCAGTACACGGGTGGCGGCTACATCGGCAAGGGCGTGGAGGTGGCGGCGATCGAGCGCGTCTACGACATGTACCTGACACGCCAGGCCGCGCTGACCAAGTCGGTGTCGGCACAGGACGTGGCCCGTGCCGAGAAGCTGCTGCAGCTCGAAGGGCTGTTCAGCACCGGCAAGACGGGCCTGGGCGCCTCCGTCAGCGAACTCATGAACGCGTTCTCGGACGTGGCCAGTGCGCCGACCGACCTGACCGCGCGCACCGTGGTGCTGACACGCGCCTCGGAGACCGCGTCGCGCTTCAACGACACGGCCGCCCAACTGGCCAACCTGCAGCGCGGCCTGACGGAGGAACTGGAGAACAGCGTGGCGACCGTGAACACGCTGGCCGCCAACATCGCCGACGTGAACCGCCAGATCCAGGCGGTCTCCGGCCTGAGCGAGTCGCCCAACGACCTGCTGGACCGGCGCGACCAGCTCATCAGCGAGATGAACAAGTACGTTCAGACCACCACGCTGGAGAACAACGACGGCACCGTCAACGTGTTCGTCGGGCAGAGCCAGCCACTGGTGCTGGCCAACCGGGCCATGGCGCTCAAGGTGGCGAACGACCCGCTGGACGCCACGCGCACCGAACTGCGCCTGGTCAACGGCAACACCGAGCTTAAGCTGCAGGACACCATGCTTGGCGGCGGCTCGCTGTCGGGCCTGATGCGCTTTCAGAACGAGGACCTGGCCGAGGCGCAGAACCTGCTGGGCCGCATGGTGGTCTCGCTCACCACGGTCATCAACGCGCAGCACAAGCTGGGCCTGGACCTGGACGGCAAGCCCGGCGCCGACCTGTTCACGCCGATCGCGATGCCCGACGGGGCGCCCTTCGTCAACAACGCCGGCACGGCAACCATCGGCCTCGGCGTGGCCGATGCGAGCCAGCTGCATGCGTCCGACTACCGCGTGACGTTCACCTCGCCGACCGCCTACACGGTGACGCGGCTGTCGGACAACGCCACGGTGCCGGTCGACCCCGGCCCGCCGCCCACCGCGGACGGCCTGGCACTGAACATCGCGGGGGGCGCGGCCGCCACCGGCGACAGCTTCCTGCTGCGGCCGTACGCGCAGGCTGCCGGTAACATGCACACGCTGTTCGCCTCGCCGCGCGAACTGGCCGTCGCCAGCCCGGTACAGGCCAACATGGGCACCACCAACACCGGCGGCCTGACCGTCGGCAAGCTGGCCGCAGGCGCGGTTCCCGCGCCGGCGAACGTCACCATCACCTTCACGAGCGGCACCCAGTACACGCGCTCGGACGTGCCCGGAACCTTCACCTACAGCCCGGGCACACCGATCACCTACGACGGCAGCACGCCGCCCGCCTGGACGCTGACGATGACCGGTGCGGCCCAGGCCGGCGACACGCTGACCGTGGGCGCCATCAGCCCGGCCTATGCGCCGCTGGACGCTGGCAACGCCAAGGCCCTGATGGACCTGCGGGACATGAAGCTGTTCGACGGCGCACCGCTGACGGACGGCTATGCGTCGCTGATCGCCAACGTCGGCGTGCGGGCGCAGAGCGCGCAGTATTCGGCCGACGTGTCCAAGTCCATCGCCGACGGCATCGAATCGCAACGCGCCGGTGTCTCGGGCGTGAACCTGGACGAAGAGGCCGCCAAGCTGATCCAGTACCAGCAGGCCTACCAGGCATCGGCCAAGATGCTGCAGGTGGCGCAAAGCATTTTCGACAGCCTCATCTCGACCATCGCCCGGTGACATGAAACACACCCAGTCTCCGCGCTGCGCGCTCCGCCAACCACTTGCAGGCGGTGCCGCCAGCGGCCGCGCAGAGCCCGCGCCGCGGCGTCTGCGGGCATGGCCAGCCCCGCGGCCGCTCGAACCGCTTTGTGTGAGCAGGTTCCATGCCCTGCGGATGGCGCGCCTCACCGCGAAGAACTGAACATGGCCAACACCTTCACCCGCCTGGGCACCGCCAACACCTTCGATGCTGCGCGGCAGACGCTGCAGACGCGCCAGTCCACCCTGGCCGACCTGCAGGCCAAGCTCACCGAGGGCAAGCGCGTGGTGCGTCCCAGCGACGACCCGACCTCCGCCGCCCAGGCCGAGCGTGCGCAGACGCGCATCGCCCGCATCACGGTGGAACAGCGCGCGCTGGAGACGCAGAAAAGCGCCATCGCGCTCGGCGAATCGACGCTGGGCGATGCCACGGCGCTGCTGCAGCAGTTCCGCGATCTGCTGGTGCAGGCCGGCAGCGGCGTCAACAGCCCGACGGAACGCGAGACCATCGCCAAGCAGCTGGTGGGGCTGCGCGACGAACTGATCACGCTGGCGAACCGCAGGGACGCCAACGGCCTGCCGCTGTTCCACGGCCTCGGCAGCACCTCCGCCCCGTTCGAGGTCAGTGCCGACGGCACCGTGCCGGACCCCGACTACAGCTTCAACGGCCTGGCCGGCCAGGTGGGTGGCGACGACGTGGCCATCCCCGGTACGCTGGACGGCCGCGCCACCTGGATGGACGTGCCCGAGAGCAACGGCGTGTTCAAGGTCAGCCTGGGCGCGGCCAACACCGGCAGGCTGTACACGGACGTTGGCCTGATCAAGGACGCTTCGCTGATGGGCAGCGAGGGCACGGACTTCTCGCTGACCTTCCACGTGGACGCGGCCACGGGGGCGATGCGCTACGACGTCACCAACAACACCACCGGTGTCGTCACCACGGGCCAGCCATACAAGGAAAACCAGACCATCACGCTGGGCGGCATTTCCATCGTGGTCAAGGGCGTTCCGGCCGAGGGCGACCAGCTGGAGGTCGATGCCACGGTGCCCAGCGAGCGGCCCAGCATCTTCGGCGTGCTGGACCGCGCCATCGCCGGCATGTTCGAGCCCGGCAGCTCGACCAAGGGCGCGGCCAGCGCCAACGCCAACTTCAACCACGAGCTGGCGATTTCGCTGGCCCAGGTGGACACCAGCCTGGAGCGCATCGGGGCCATGCGTGGCCGCGCGGGCGACCTGCTCAACCGGGCCGACCGCATCGACGCGACCCAGCAGAGCCGCAACGTGCAGGCCGAGGGCGACCGCTCGCGCGCGGAGGACATGGATATGATCCAGGGCCTGTCGGACTTCCAGAACCAGCAGACGAGCTACCAGGTGGCATTGCAGACCTACGCATCGATCCAGAAGCTCTCGCTGTTCGACTTCATCCGGTGAGATGAGCCCTCCCCCGTTTGGATTTCTCACTGCGTGTAGAAATCCCATCCCCCCCAGGGGGCGCCGCCAGCGGCCTGGCAGAGCCAGTTCCGCGGCGTCTGCTGGCATGGCCTGCTCCGCGGCCGTTCGACCTGTGGCTTGCAAGCGCGGTCTAACTCTCGCGAATGACGCGCCGGCACAATGGACACTTGAGTTTTTGGGCCGCGAGGAGTCATGACGCAATCGGTCGTCGGCAGCATCACCCTGGGCTACCGCCCCCTGTGGAACCAGGCCCGCGAGCTCGAGGCCGTGCAGTTGTTCGTCGAGGCGGCCCAGGGGGGCGCCATCGACGCAGTGCATTTCGTGGCCGCGCTGCAGGAACTCTCGTCCATGGCCACGCCGCAGCTGCTGCTGTCCATGCACAACAAGCGTCTCTTGTCGGACATGCTGGCGCATGCGCCGGCCGGCGACTACTGGATCGAGGTGCGCGGCGAATGGCTGGCCGAGGCCGACATCTACGAACGCACCCAGGCCGCGCACGCGCGCGGCCTCAAGCTGGTGTGGCGAGGCGCGCAGGAGGACTGGGCCAAGGCGCCGCTGCGGCACTGCTTCTTCCTGCGCATGCTGCGCATGGCGCCGTTCACCGCCGCCGCGGCTCTGCAGGCCGCCGCCGCCAACCGCTTCGCCGACATCACGCTGGAGCCGGGGCAGATCTACGAGGACGTGCAGAGTCGCGCATTGGCCAGCCTGTGCCTGGACCGGGCCGGCGCGCTGGCGATTGCCGGATGGCCTTCGGAGGACGTGCTGCACGCGCACCGCCACCAGCCCGTGGCGCCGGATGGCGAGGTGATCCGCCGCGCCGGCAAGGCGGTGGACCAGGACCAGTCGATGGAGCAGATCGAGGCCGTGGTGCGCGAGGAACCCGTGCTGGCCTACCGCTTCCTGTCGTTCACCAACTCGGCCGCGATGGCCGGGCGCGGCGGCATCGACTCGGTCCGCCACGGCCTGATGATGCTGGGCTACGGCGCGCTGGGCCGCTGGCTCGCCGAGCAGGGCGCGCATGCGGCGACCGACATCGACCTGCGCCCGGTGAAGGCCCAGATGGTGCTGCGCGCGCGCCTGACCGAACACCTGCTGGACGCCGGCGCCGAGGATGGCCTGCGCCGCGAGGTGTACCTGTGCGGCCTGTTCGCCGAGCTCGACCTGCTGCTGCATGAGCCGCTGGGCGTGGTGCTGAACCGCCTGCCGCTGTCCGAACGCATCTACGCCGCCGCCGTCAAGCGCAGCGGCCCCTACGCCCCGGCCCTGCAGGCCGCCCGGGCCATGGAGGGCGACGACACGCCTGCGCTGCGTGCCGTCTGCCGCGCCCACGGCATCGGCGTGGAAGAGGCGAACCGGCAGCTGCTGCGGGCGCTGGTGGGCGCGCGGCGCTGAGGCCGGCCGGCGCCGTTCAGTACGTCAGTTCGCGCGCCCGCGTGCCGCTGGCGCCTTCCAGCCGGTTGTCGCGCAGCACCACGCGGCGCTCGCCGGGCGACACACGCAGCCAGGTGCCACCGGCCGGCAGGTCGTCGACGAGCACGTTGTCGTGCATCACGAGTTCGTTGTCGGGCCAGCCGTAGCCCTCGACACCGTACGAGACCATGACGGGGTTGGTCGTGCCGGGGCCCTGGCGCAGCCGGTTGCGGCTCACGCGCGCCAGGCCGCCATTCGGAAACTCCAGCTCGTAGCTGGCGCGGCCGGCGTCGCTGTCCGTCAGCTGGTTGCGGTGGATCTCGTTGCGCGCGGCGCGGCTCTTGAGCAGGTGGCCCCCACGGGCATCGTGGAACGCGCTGTCGGTCACCGTCAGCAGGCCGATGCGGCCCACGTAGAGGTTGTGGCTGTAGCCGTCGCCATGGCCGTTGTCGCGGAAGACGCAGCGCTCCAGCGTCAGTTCGGCCTGGTCGTCGCCCGCGGTCAGGATGCCGTTCTCGTTGTCGGTGAAGCGGCAGTCGACGGCGCGCAACCGGCCGCTCTCGAAGCGGATGCCGGCGCCGTTCCGGTTGGGCACGCGGGTGCCCTCGAAGTCGAAGCCCTCGATGCGGATGTCGCCGCCGCGCACCACCCAGATGGCCTTCTTCTCGGCGCTGGCGCCATCGGCGAGCAGCCGCACCCGGCCGCCCACGGCGCGCAGC
>CAJYRH010000417.1 GCA_913776795.1 uncultured Pseudorhodoferax sp.
GATGGAAACCCTGCTGGCGCCACACCTGGACTGATGGGGACCGCCCCGGAATACATCCGGGAATGCAAATTGCTTGTACAGATCGGAGACACAGACTGCCCGATCCGATGCCCCATACCGCCACCTCTTTCCTGCCGACTGCCGACGGAGCGCGCCGGTGACGGCCGCCCAACCGCTGGACCTGCTCTGGATCCTCCTCTGCTCGGCTCTGGTGTTCTCCATGCAGGCGGGGTTCCTGTGTCTGGAGTCCGGACTCACGCGCAGCAAGAACTCGATCAACGTGGCGGTCAAGAACGTGGCGGACTTCGCCATCGCAACGGCCCTGTACTGGATGGTCGGCTTCGGGCTGATGTTCGGCGCCTCGCGCGACGGCTGGATCGGGTTCTCGCATTTCGGCGTGGCCGACCAGCTCGCGATGGGCGCGCCCCTCATGGCGTTCCTGCTGTTCCAGCTCATGTTCTGCGCGACCTCGGCCACCATCGTCTCCGGCGCGGTGGCCGAACGCATGCGCTTTTCGACCTACATGGCCGTGACGGTCGGCGTCGCCATGGTCATCTACCCGGTGTTCGGCCACTGGGCCTGGGGTGGTGGCCTGGAGGGCCGGCCCAGCGGCTGGCTGGCCCGGCTGGGCTTCGTGGACTATGCGGGCTCCACCGTCGTGCACAGCGTGGGCGGCTGGGTCTCGCTGGTGGCCGTGGCCATGATCGGGCCGCGCACAGGCCGCTTCGCGCCGGGCGAGCCGCCAAGGCCGCTGCCGGCCGGCAACCTGCCCCTGGCCATGCTGGGCGTGCTGATCCTGTTCTTCGGCTGGTTCGGCTTCAATGGCGGCAGCACCCTCGCGCTGAATGCCAGGGTACCCGGCATCCTGATCAACACCGTCATCGGCGGAGCGGCCGGCATCGTCGGCGGCATCGCGTTGGGCATCTGGCAGCGCGGCTACTGCGAGATCGCGTACCTCATCAATGGCGCCATCGCCGGGCTCGTCGCCATCACCGCGAGCTGCCACGTCGTGTCGCCGCTGGCCGCCTGGCTGATCGGCCTGGTCGCTGCGGTGCTGATGGTGCTGGTGTCCGAATGGCTGCTGGCCTGGCGCCTGGACGATGCGGTCGGCGCCATTCCGGCGCACCTGGCGCCCGGCATCTGGGGCACGCTGTCGGTCGGGCTGTTCGGCGACCTGGAGCGCATTGCCAATGGCAACACCCGGCTGGAGCAGATCGGCGTGCAGCTGCTCGGTGCCCTTGCCTGCTGCCTGTGGGCCTGCCTGACGGCATGGCTGCTTCTGCGCGGCATCAGCCGCTTCGGACCGCTGCGGGTGCGGCCGCAGGACGAGCACGTGGGCCTGAACGTGTCCGAGCACGGCACGCGCACGGACCTGATCGAGCTCGTGGACGCCATGGAGGAACACCGGCGCAGCGGCGACCTGCGCCGGCGCGTGCCGGTCGAGCCGTTCACCGAGGTCGGCCAGGTGGCATCGGCCTACAACCGCGTGATCGGCGCGCTGGAGGCCGCGACCGACCAGACCCGCGCGATCGTGCGCGACATGCGCGACGGCATCGTCACCTTCACGCGCGAAGGCGTGCTGACCAGCCTGAATCCGGGCGCCGAGAAGCTGCTGCAGCTCAGTGCCGACGCCGTCGTCGGCCACCCCTTCCAGGCGCTGTTGCGTCAGGCCGGCTACAGCGGGCCGGCTGCGCGCGAAGATCTGTGCCGCCCCGGCACCAAGCTGGAGCTGCGCAGGGTCCGCGCCGGTGCGCCGCGCGTGGTGTACGAGATCTCGGTCAGCGAGAACCGCGTCGGGCCCGAGCTGCGCTTCACCGGCACGGTGCGCGACATCTCCGAGCGCAAGCACTTCGAGGCGCAGCTGCACCGCGAACGCGACCTGGCCCAGGTGACGCTGGCCTCCATCGGCGACGGCGTCATCACCACCGACGAGGCCGGCACCGTCCAGTACATCAACCCCGTCGCCGAGCGGCTCACGGGCTGGTCGGCCGCCGAAGCCAGGGACCGCTCCATCAACGACATCTACCGCCTGCGGGACGCCCACAGCGGCGATCTGCTGCCCGTGCCCGTGCGCGAGGTGCTCGCGCGCGGCCAGGTGGTTGCGCGGCTCGACCATGCGCTGCTGGTGCGGCGCGACGATCAACCCATCCCGGTGCAGAACACGGCCGCGCCGATCCGTTCGCGCGAGGGCTTCCTGATCGGCGCCGTGCTGGTGTTCCACGACGTCACCGTCACGCTCAACCTGGCCCAGGAGCTGCAGCACCAGGCCAGCCACGATGCGCTGACCGGCATCCCCAACCGGCGCGCCTTCGAGCGCCGCCTCGGCGAGTTGCTGGACCGCCCGCGCGATGACAGCCAGACGCACGTGGTGTGCTTCCTCGACCTGGACCAGTTCAAGCTCGTCAACGACACCTGCGGGCACGTGGCCGGCGACGAACTGCTGCGCCAGGTGGCCACCCTGATCCGCAGCCACCTGCGCGCCTCGGACATGCTTGCGCGCCTGGGCGGCGACGAGTTCGGCCTGGTGCTGCAGTCCTGCCCCATGCCGCGCGCCATCACCCTGGCCGAGGGCATCCGCGAGGACATCGCCGACTTCCGCTTCGCCTGGGAGGGCAAGTCCTTCTCGATCGGCGTGTCCATCGGTCTGGTGCCGGTGCTGGGCGCCGACCGCGACCTGGGAGCCGTTCTCTCGGCCGCCGACGCGGCCTGCTACGCGGCGAAGGACGAGGGCCGCAACCGCATCCACGTCTACCAGACCAACGACCACGTGCTCATGGAGCAGCAGGGCCAGATGCAATGGGCCACGCGGCTGCAGAACGCTCTCGACGAGGACCGGCTGCGGCTGTACGCCCAGCCCATCGTGCCGCTGCCGTCCGGAGCGGACCGGGCGTTGCACTTCGAGATCCTGGTGCGCATGGAGGAAGGCGGCCGCCTCATCGCACCGGGCAGCTTCCTGCCCGCGGCCGAACGCTACGGCCTGATGCCGCGCGTGGACCAGTGGGTGGTGCGCAACACGCTGGCCTGGATCGGCGACCGGGTGCGCCGCGAGGGCGCGCTGCCCGGCGTCTACAGCATCAACCTCTCGGGCGCCTCGCTGTCGGACGAGCGCTTTCGCCAGGACCTGCGCGACACGCTGGAGCGGCTGCGGCTGCCGCACGGCGCCATCTGCTTCGAGATCACCGAGACCTCGGCCGTGGCCAACCTCAGCAAGGTCGTGCCCTTCATCCGCGAAATCAAGCAGCTGGGTTGCTTCTTCGCGCTGGACGACTTCGGCAGCGGACTGTCCTCGTTCGCCTACCTCAAGAACCTGCCGGTGGACTTTCTCAAGATCGACGGCAGCTTCATCAAGGACATCGTGCACGACCCGATCGACCTGGCCATGGTGGAGGCCATCAATGCGATCGGCCATGTCATGGGCCTCAAGACCATCGCCGAGTACGTGGCCGACGCCGACATCCTGCGCCGCGTGGAGGCCATCGGCATCGACTTCGCCCAGGGCTACCACCTGGGTGCGCCGCAGCCGTTGGCCGACCAGGGCGCCGTGCGGATGATGCCGCGGTGATCCGAGGCTAGGCCGCGGTGGCGACGCGCGCGCGCACGAAATCGACGAAGCGCGCCAGCGCGGGCGACATCGCATCGGCCGGCCAGACCAGGCTGGTCTCGCACAGCGGCAGCGCCGGCCGCTTGCGACCCACGGCCAGCTGCGGCGCCTCGCGGTAGACCACACCGGCGCGGCGAAACTGCATCACGCTGGCCGGCACCCAGGCCAGGCCGTTGCCGCCCCAGACCAGATTGACGATGGTCTGCATCTGGATCGCCTCCTGCGCCACCAGCGGAACGGCGCCATGCGCACGGTACATCTCCACCACCGCATCGTGCAGCGACGGCAGGATGCGCCGCGGGAACAGCACCAGCGGCTCGGCCAGTGCGGCGGCCAGCGGCAGCGGATCGAGCCGCGCCAGCGCGTGCCGCGCGCCCAGGGCCAGCACCAGCGGCTCCTGGCCGACGGCCAGGCGCTCCAGCCCGGCC
>CAJYRH010000418.1 GCA_913776795.1 uncultured Pseudorhodoferax sp.
AGTGCCTGCAGGCCGGGGCGCAGCACCTCCAGTGCCGGCCGACCTTGCGCGGGCTGCAGGGGTACTTCGGGCGCGGCAGGACGCGACCTCACCGTGCGCCCCGTGGCGTCCACGAAGCGCACGCGAAAGCCCGGCTGCAACAGCGCCGGCACGGGCCGCGCCAGGTCCCACATCGGCATGGCCGTCACGCCGATCAGCTGCCAGCCCCCTGGGCTCTGCTGCGGGTAGACCGCGCTGAAGTCGCCCGCCAGCGCCACCGAGCCAGCCGGCACCTGGGTGCGCGGCGTCGTGCGTCGCGGCACCACCAGGCGCGGGTCGCCACCGCTCAGGTAGGCAAAGCCGGGCGCGAAACCGGTGAAGGCCACGGTGTATTCGCTGCCGGTGTGCCAGGCGATGACTTGCGCGCGCGTGGTGGCCAGCAGGCCGGCGACCTCGTCCAGGTCTTCTCCGCGGTAGTCCACGGCAATCTCGACCAGCGTGGCCGCACGTTCCGCGGCGCGGTGCAGCCGGCGGCCGGCGATGGCCGTGGCCAGCGCCTGGGCCGACACCGCGCTCGGACGGAAGCGGACCAGGATGGTGCGCGCCGCGGGCACCAGCTCCAGCACGCCGGGCAGCGGATCGTCCTGCAGCGCGGCCAGCAGTGCCAGCGTCTGCGGCAGGTCGTCGAGTTCGACCAGCAGCGCGTCCAGGTTGACGGGCAGGAATCGCATCATGCGGCAAACGCCCGCACCGCCACGCCGGCCTGCTCCAGCACCTGGCGCACCTGGCGCGCCATGGCCACGGCGCCGGGACTGTCGCCGTGCACGCAGATGGAATCGGCCTGCACGCGCACCAGGCTGCCGTCGATGGCCTGGACCACGCCCTCGCGCGCCAGCCGCAGCATGCGCGCGGCCACGGCGTCGGGATCGTGCAGCACGGAGCCCTGTTCGCGCCGCGAGACCAGGGTGCCCTGGGGCGTGTAGGCGCGGTCGGCGAAGGCCTCGGCCACCACCGTGAGGCCGGCATCGCGCGCCCATTCGACCAGCGGCGCACCGGCCAGCGCGACCAGCACCAGCGTGGGATCGATGGCGCGGATGGCGGCGATCACGTCGGCCGCCTGGCGCCGGTCGTGCGCGATGGTGTTGTACAGCGCACCGTGCGGCTTGACGTAGCGCACGCGTGTTCCTGCCACCTTGGCCAGGCCCTGCAGCGCGCCGATCTGGTAGACCACGTCGGCCTGCAGGTCGCTGCTTGCCACGTCCATGTTGCGCCGGCCGAAGCCGGCCAGGTCGGGGTAGGCCACGTGTGCGCCCACGGCCACGCCGCGTTCGCTGGCGGAGCGCAGTGTCTCGAGGATGCCGGCCGCGTCGCCGGCGTGGAAGCCGCAGGCCACGTTGGCGCTGGAGACGATGGACAGCATGGCGGCGTCGTCGCCCATGGTCCAGGCACCCAGGCTCTCGCCGAGGTCGCTGTTGAGGTCGATGTGCATTCGGATTCCTTTCAATGCAGTTGGCCGCCCACGGCCACGATGTCGCGCTCGACGGCCAGTGCGGTGCGCAGCGTCACACGCAGTGCCTCCACCTGCGTCGCCAGCGCCATGCTGGGCAGGCCGGGGTGGCGCGCGGCCTGCTCGGGCAGGGCTGGCACGTGCACGAAGCCCCCCCGCACGCCCGGCACGCCGGGCCGGCCGGCGAGCCGGTGCATCAGCGCATAGAAGACGTGGTTGCAGACGAAGGTTCCGGCGCTGTTGGAAACCGAGGCTGGCAGGCCCGCGGCACGCAGCGCCTGCACGATGGCCTTGATCGGCAGCGTGGAGAAGTACGCGGCCGGGCCGCCCGGCACCACGGCGGTGTCCACGGGCTGGCCGCCGGCGTTGTCGGGGATGCGGGCGTCGTCGCAGTTGATCGCCACGCGCTCGGGCTGCCACTCGGTGCGCCCGCCGGCCAGGCCCAGTCCCACGACCAGCCGGGGCTGCCACTGCGCCAGTGCGGCGTCGAGCCGTTCGTCGGCCAGGCCGAACACGCAGGGCAGCTGCACGGCGCGCACCTGGTGGCCCTCGCAGAGCCAGCCGTCCAGCGCACGGGCCACCTCCCAGGACGGGTTGACCGGGTCGCTGTCGAACGGCTCGAAGCCGGTCACGAGAACAGTGGGCTGGGCAGTGGGCATCGGCAATCCTCGGGTGGCGGGGCGATCAGTCGATCTTGATGCCGGCCTCGTCGATCACCTTCTTCCAGCGGGCCGTGTCGGACTTGATCAGGGCCGTCAATTGTGCGGGTGCGCCGCCCACCACATCGAGGTTCATCTCGGCCAGCTTGGCCTGCACGTCCTTCTCGGCCAGGATCTGGTTGATGGTCTGGTTCAGCCGGGTGACCACGGCAGGCGGCGTGCCGGTCGGCGCGACGAAGCCGTACCAGAAGGTCACGTCCAGATCCTGCCCGCCGGACTCGGCCACAGTGGGCAGGTCGGGGTTGCTGGCCAGGCGCTTGCTGCTGGTGACGGCCAGGGCACGCAGGCGGCCGCCCTTGACCATGGGCATGGCCTCGGGCACCAGCGCCATCATCAGCTGCACCTGCCCGCCCATCACCTCCTGCAGAGCCGGCGCGCCACCCTTGTAAG
>CAJYRH010000419.1 GCA_913776795.1 uncultured Pseudorhodoferax sp.
TGTCCAACATCGCCGCGCGCGAAGCCTGGCGTGCGCACTCCATCATCTCGCCCGCCGTGAGGGGCACGATCCAGGGGCTGGGGCCGCAGTCCTACCTGCTTGCGCTGCGCGGCATCGTGGCGCTGGCGCAGGCGCCCAGGCCCTGAGCGCGATGGATCGGCTGGCCAGGATGGCGCTGGCCAGGGCGCTGGCGGGCCTGCCGGCAGGTGACCGGGGTCATGCCGGCGCTGGGCACACGCAACTTCCGCAATGTTGCAGATGCGAAAGGCTTGCATTGGTGGTGTCATCGGGGCATGCCCATCACCCGTCTTCTGTCCGTCTGCTGCCTGATGCTGTTCGCCAGCACCACGGCGGCGGTGGTCTTGCTGCCCGAGGTGCCGGCCATGGCGTTTGGCCTGCACATGCCCGAGCCGCCGTTCGGCGCGCTGATCTTCGCGCTGGCCTGTGCGCTGGTGCTGCTGCCGGGCCGTGCGTCCGGCCGGCGCGCGCACCGCGCGTTCCGCAGCGACTGACACCCTGCGCCGCGCCTCGTCAGGTCTGACGATGCGCCTGGCCCACCTGGCTGGTTTGATCGCGGCTCCACACGCCAGGAGGAGCTTCCCATGTCGCCATCCCTTCGCCTTGCCCTTGCGGCGGGCCTGTGCCTCGCCGCCGCCGCGCCGGCGCAGGCCGGCATCGTCATCACCACGCCGTTCATCAACTTCGAGACGCGTGCGCAGAACACGCTGGGATTTCTCGAGGGTGCGTACGTGCGGCTCGGCGCCAATTCGGTGGTCGACAGTGCCACCGGCAGCCCGGCCGGCATCAGCGGCATTGCCAGCACCACGGACGTGTTCGGCGGTGGCCTGGTCGAACGCACGATCAATGCGAACCCCGGCCCGAGCATTCCCAACTTCTTCTCGCGCTACCTGGCGCTGCCGACCACCGGCGGGCTGCACCCCAACGTGTTCCAGCCCTGGACGCTGCGCTTCAGCAAGGGCAACGAGAGCGCCAGCACCCAGGTGCAGATGCCGGGCGGCGCGCGGCCCATCGGCTTCGTCGACAGCATCGCGCTCGCAGGCACTGCGGCCGCGCCGACCTTCAGCTGGACGCCGCCCGCGCGGGACGCAGTCCAGGGCTACCGCGTGAACATCTTCGACCGCGCGCTCGTCAACAACGACCCGACCAAGGGCCCGCTCAACAACGGCCAGGTGATGAGTCTCGACCTGCAGACCCCCAACTACACGGTCGACCCCGCGCACTTCACCGTGCCCGGCTACGCCTTCGCGTTCGGCAAGCAATACACCATCGAGATCTCCGCGCTGCAGACGCGCGACGGCAGCACCAACACCAACAACAGCAACCTGCAGGCCGTCGCGCGGGTGTACGCGGAATTCACCCCCACCGAGACAGGCGGCCAGCAGGTGCAGCTGCCTGCCGTGCGCGCCGATGGCGCCTTCGAGTTCAACTTCGCGGTGGCGGTCAACACGACCTACTACATCGACCCGCTGGTCGCGGTGGGCTACGACTACCAGATCGGCGCGGGCGACCCGAATTTCCGCACCGTGGTGCTGCCCAGCGGCATCGGCGACGGTCTGTACGAACTGTGGCTGTGGAATGGCAACGACTGGTGGCTGGTGGCGTCCGACTGGCTGGGCGGCATGACCTTCGACTTCGGCCTGCTGGGCGTGGACCGCTTCCGCGTCACCGGCATCGAGGTCGGTGCGGGGCTGGACCCGGGCGACGCCACAGCTTTCGTGACCGGCGTGAGCTTCACGGGCGATGGCCGTTTCACCGGCACGCAGACGCCGCTCACACAGGAAGTGCCCGAACCGCCTGCGGCGGCGCTGCTGTTCGCGGGCCTGGTGGCACTGGCGCTGCGGCGGCGCGCCAGGCTCAACGGTTGACGTCGACCACCAGCCGGCCCCGAATACGGCCGGCGAGGATGTCTGCGCCGGCCTGCACGGCCTCGCCAAGGCCGATCTCGGTGGTGATCGCGTCCAGCTTCGCCAGGTCGAGTTCGCGCGCCAGGCGCTCCCAGGCCGGCATGCGCACCGAAGGCTTGGCCATCACGCTGTCGATGCCGTACAGCGTGATGCCGCGCAGGATGAAAGGCGCCACCGAGGCCGGGAAGTCCATGCCCTGGGCCAGCCCGCAGGCAGCCACCGCGCCGCCGTAGCGCGTGCTCGCGCAGGCGTTGGCCAGCGTGTGGCTGCCCACCGAATCGACCACGGCGGCCCAGCGTTCCCTGGCCAGCGGCTTGCCGGGGGCCGAGAGTTCGGCCCGGTCGACCACCTCGGCCGCACCCAGTCCCTGCAGGTAGGCAGCCTCACCGGTGCGACCGGTGGAGGCCACGACGCGGTGGCCCAGGCCGGCCAGCAGCGCGATGGCCACGCTGCCCACGCCACCGCTGGCACCCGTCACCAGCACGTCGCCCATGCCCGGCACGAGGCCGTGGCGCTCCAGTGCCAGCACGCAGAGCATGGCGGTGTAGCCGGCCGTTCCGATGGCCATGGCCTGGCGCGTCGTCAGGCCCTCGGGCAGCGGCACCAGCCAGTCGGCCTGCACGCGCGCCTTCTGGGCCAGGCCGCCCGAATGGGCCTCGCCCACGCCCCAGCCGTTGAGTACCACGCGCTCGCCGGGCTGGAAGCGCGCATCCTCGCTGGCCTCGACCACGCCCGCGAAGTCGATGCCGGCGTGCAGCGGGAACTTGCGCACCACGGGCGACTTTCCCGTGATCGCCAGGCCGTCCTTGTAGTTGATGGTGGAGTACTCCACCCGCACCAGCACCTCGCCGTCGGGCAGTGCGCTTTCGTCGACTTGCCGGACACCGGCGCGGTAGCCGGCATCGTCCTTCTCGATCACCAGAGCCTTGAACATGGCATCACCTCCTGCGGCGCATTCTGACCGCGGCGCCAATGCCTCGGGCCGGCGCGGGAATCAGCAGCCCGCGGTGCAGAGCCCGCTTGCGTCGAACTCCAGCGTGCGGCCCGAGAGCGGCACGTGCACCGGCACCTTCACCGCCTGGATGAAGGCCTCGGTCTTGCTGCCGGGGCGCACCTTGCCGCCCACGGTGCCGACCTCGTTGGCATGCGAGGCGATGACCGACGCCGGCTTGACCAGCTCGTTGATGACGTACGCCGCCTCGCGCGGCCCGGTGCTGAAGCCGTCGCCCATGTTCATGACGGCGAGCTTGGCCTGGTAGTAGCCGCGCACTGCGTGCTCCTGGTCGGAGGTGATGCCGGTGTCCCCCGAAAGGTAGACCGACAGCCCGGTGCTGAAACGCAGCACGTAGCCGGTGGCCGGGCCGACGCTGCCCGCGAGTCCGGCCTCCTTCAACGCCCGGCCGAGCTCGCCGCCGAAGTACTCCGGGTCCACGCCGTTGCTGTGCATCGCCGTGACCGTGGCGATGCGCACGCCGCCCACCGTGACGCTGCCGCCGAAGCGCGCCAGCATGGAGTCGGCCGGGTTGCCGCCGTTGGCCTTGAGCTTGGCGGCAAAGAAGGGCGGCATCTCGCTGCCGGTGACGATCTTGGATTTCTTGGCCAGCGCGATGTTCACCGCCAGGGAGTTCGGCATGGCCGAGACCGACATGTCCGGCTTGTCGCAACTGCCGGCGTTCGGTGCCGCGGTGTGGGCGTTGCCGATGTGGTCGCCGTGCATGTGGCTCACGAGGACGATGTCGATGCGGCCCAGCCGCGGGTCGGTGGCGCCTGCCACCGTGCGACCGGGGTCGTACAGGATGCGGGTGCCGTTCGGGTCCTCGAACACCAGCGCGCGGTCCTGCGGGCAGAACTCGCCCTCGATGCCGCCCAGCGGCGTGACCTTCACGTTCTGCGCCAGCGCCGTGCCCAGCGCAGCGGTCAGCAGGGCGGCCGCGGTGGCCAGGCTCAGGATCTTCATGGGGTGCTCCCGTTGTCGTTCGGAGGGGTCAGGGCGCGCGGCGCGGGGCGACCGCCGCGCCCTGGATCGCGTGGCGGCGCAGCGCTTCCTCGACGAAACCGCTGGCCTTCATGTCCTCGATGAAGCCGCTGAGCCAGGCCTGCGCACGGGTGCGGCCCTTGGGCACGCCCATGGCCTGCTCGATCACCATGAAGCGGCCGGGCAGCAGGCGCACGCCGCCCACGCGCCGGGCATCGGCTTCGAGCTGCTGCTTGACGCCCGCGGCCACCTCCAGGTTCTGCGCCAGGAACAGGTCGGTCACGGCCGGCGAGGTCGGCGCACGCACCAGCGTGGCGGCCTTGATCTCCCGCGTGAGGTACAGGTCGTAGGCGCTGCCGCGGCCCACCGCCACGCGCGTGCCGGGCCGGTCGACCTCCTCGTTGCGCTGCAGGGCCGAGTCGCTGCGCACCAGGTAGGCGCCCTCGATGACCACGTAGGGCGCGGTGTACTCGGTGTCGGCGCCGCGTACCGGGTCGATGGCCACAAAGGCCAGGTCCACCTCGCGGGACTTGACGGCCTCGACCACGTTGCCGGCCGAGTTGAAGGTCACCAGCGCGATCGGCAGGCCCAGGCGCCGCGCGGCCTCGCGCGCCAGGTCGACCGAGACCCCGCGCGGCGTGCCGTCGTCGCCGCGCGTGGCCAGGATGGGGTTGCCGAAGTTGATGGCCGCCCGCAGTGTGCCCGAGGGCGCCAGGTCGGTTCGCACGGCGCCCAGGTCCGGCGGGGCCGGCATTGCGCAGCCACCCAGCAGCAGGGCGCCGGCGGCGCACAGGCGCCGGCGCAGGGGGTGGGGAGGCCGGTCGTGCGTGGTCATTGCGGTGGGGGTGTCTTGCGGAGGATCTGCTGCACAGTCTGCCCGATCGCCGGCTCAGCGCCCATACAGCGTCTGCGGCAGCCACAGCCCGATGGCCGGCCACATGTACAGCAGCACGATGGCCAGGATCTGGATGCCCATGAACGGGATCATGCCGGCGAAGATCTGGTTCAGCGTCACATGCGGCGGCGCCACGCCCTTGAGGTAGAAGGCCGACATCGCCACCGGCGGCGACAGGAACGCCGTCTGCAGGTTCAGCGCCACCAGCAGGCCGAAGAACAGCGGGTCCACGCCGAAGTGGTCCAGCAGCGGGATGAAGATGGGCATGAAGATCACGATGATCTCGGTCCATTCCAGCGGCCAGCCCAACAGGAAGATGACGATCTGCGAGAGCACCATGAACTCCACCTTGGACAGGTTCATGGACAGCACCCATTTTTCGATCAGTTCCTGCCCGCCCAGCAGCGCGAACGCGGCCGAGAAGATGGCCGAGCCCACGAACAGCCAGCACACCATGGCCGAGGTCTTGGCCGTCAGGTAGACCGACTCCTTGACCACGTTCATGCTCAGGCGCCGGTAGGCCGCAGCCAGCAAGAAGCCACCCAGCGAGCCCATGGCCGCCGCCTCGGTGGGCGTGGTCAGGCCGAACACGATGGAGCCCAGCACTGCCAGGATCAGCACCACGAGCGGGAAGAACGATGCCAGCAGCATCTTGAAGATCTCCAGCCGGGCGAAGCTCAGGAACAGGTAGAACACGGCGAGCAGCGCGCCGAGCGCCGCGAAGCTGACCCACCACCAGGTGGGGGCCGGCCTGCGCTCCGACGGCTCGGTGGCTGCGGTGGCAACGGGCTCTGCGGCCTGGGGCGGCTCGGCCACGGCCGCGGCAGCGGGCTGCGCGCCGGGCGGCTCCTGCACGGCGGAGCCGGCGGCCGGCTCCGCCGTGCCTTCTTCCTGCGGCGGCTCCTGCA
>CAJYRH010000420.1 GCA_913776795.1 uncultured Pseudorhodoferax sp.
GCCGGCACGGCCTGCACCGGCTGCAGCCGCCACTGCACCTTCGACCAGCGCGACGGCCACAACGACATGCACACCTGCCCCGACCGCGCCGAGATGCTGGCCGCGCGCGTGGCGCGGCTGGTGGCGATCAAGCGCAGCGAACGCGCAGAGCGGCGCATCGCCACCGTGCTGTTCAACTTTCCGCCCAACGCGGGCAACACCGGCACGGCCGCGCACCTCGCGGTGTTCGCCTCGCTGTTCAACACGCTGGCCGCGCTGCAGCGCGAGGGCTACACGGTGGAGATGCCCAAGAGCGTGGACGACCTGCGCGAGCGCCTGCTGGTCGGCAACGCCGCGCGCCACGGTGCGCTGGCCAACGTGCACGCGCGCATCCCCGCCAACGAGCATGTGCGGCGCGAGCGCTGGCTGGCCGAGATCGAGCGCACCTGGGGCCCCGCGCCCGGCCGCCAGCAGAGCGACGGCAACAGCATCCAGGTGCTGGGCGAGCGCTTCGGCAACGTGTTCGTCGGCATCCAGCCCGCCTTCGGCCACGAGGGCGACCCGATGCGCCTGCTGTTCGAGCGCGGCTTCGCGCCCACGCATGCGTTCTCGGCCTTCTACCGCTGGATGCGCGAGGATTTCGGCGCGCATGCCGTGCTGCACTTCGGCACGCACGGCGCGCTGGAATTCATGCCTGGCAAGCAGGCCGGCCTGTCTGGCGACTGCTGGCCCGACCGGCTGATCGGCGACCTGCCCAACCTGTACATCTACGCGGCCAACAACCCCTCGGAGGGCATGCTGGCCAAGCGCCGCAGCGCCGCCACGCTGATCAGCTACCTCACGCCGCCCGTGTCCCAGGCCGGGCTGTACAAGGGGCTGGTGGACCTGAAGGCGTCGCTGCAACGCTGGCGCAGCCTGCCGCCCGAAGCGGCGAACGAGCGCGCCGTGCTGGCGCCGCTGCTGCAGTCGCAGGGGCAGGCCATGGACCTGCTGCCGGCCGGCGGCGCCGCTTGGGACGCAGCGTGCGAGGCGGCCGTCACCCGCCTGGGCGACGCGCTGCTGGAACTGGAGCAGACGCTGATCCCGCACGGCCTGCATGTGCTGGGCGAAGTGCCCCGACCGGCCGACCGTGTCGGCATGCTGCTGGCCTGTGCCGAGGCCAGCTTCCCAACCGGCCAAGCCCCCAGCCAGGCCCAGGTAGAGCGCCTGGTGGCAGGCGCCAGCGCCGCCGAACTGCTGCTCGAAGAAGGCCGCAGCGCCGACGCCGAGCGCCGCCTGCACATGGAGTCGCTGGCGAACACCGCGCGCCTGCTGGCCACCGACAGCGAACTGGCCGCTGTGGTCCACGCGCTGGACGGCGGCTACCTGCGCCCCGCCCCCGGTGGCGACCTGCTGCGCAACCCCGACATCCTGCCCACCGGCCGCAACCTGCACGGCTTCGACCCCACGCGCATCCCCAGCCGCTTCGCCGTGCAGGACGGCGCCCGGCAGGCCACGCGCCTTTTGGCCCGCCACACGCAGGACGGCCACGCATTCCCCGAATCCATCGCGCTGGTGCTGTGGGGCACGGACAACTTGAAGAGCGAGGGCGCGCCCATCGGCCAGGCGCTGGCGCTCATCGGCGCCACGCCGCGCTTCGACAGCTATGGCCGCCTGGCCGGCGCCGAGCTGGTGCCGCTGGACCAACTCGGCCGCCCGCGCGTGGACGTGATGGTCACGCTGTCGGGCATCTTCCGCGACCTGCTGCCGGCGCAAATCAAGCTGCTGGCCGAGGCCGCCTTCCTCGCCGCATCGGCCGACGAGCCCGAGCACATGAACTTCGTGCGCAAGCATGCACTCGCCTGCCAGCGCGAGCAAGGTTGCGACCTGGAGACCGCCGCGCTGCGCGTGTTCGGCAACGCCGAGGGCGCCTACGGTGCCAACGTCGGCAGCCTGATCGACAACGGCGCCTGGCAGGAAGAAGACGAACTGGCCGAGACCTACACCCGCCGCAAGGGCTTCGCCTACGGCCGCAGCGGCCGGCCCGTGCAGAAGGCCGCACTGCTGGCCAGCGTGCTCAAGAACGTGGAGCTGGCCTACCAGAACCTCGATTCGGTGGAACTCGGCGTGACCACGGTGGACACGTACTTCGACACGCTGGGCGGCATCAGCCGCGCCGTGCAGCGCGCGCAGCGCGACCCGGCCGGCGGCACGCAGGCGCCCATGCCCGTCTACATCGGCGACCAGACCACGGGCGACACGGGCGTGGTGCGCACCCTGTCCGAACAGGTCTCGCTCGAAACCCACACCCGCATGCTCAACCCCAAGTGGTACGAGGGCATGCTGGAACACGGCTACGAAGGCGTGCGCCAGATCGAGGTGCACCTGACCAACACGCTGGGCTGGTCGGCCACCACCGGCCAGGTGCAGCCCTGGGTCTACCAACGCCTGAGCGAGACCTTCGTGCTGGACGCCGCCATGCGCGAGCGCCTGGCCCAACTCAACCCCACCGCATCGGCGCGGCTGGCGAACCGTCTGCTGGAGGCCTGCGACAGGCAGTACTGGCAGCCGGACGCCGACACGCTCGAAGCCCTGCGCCAGGCCGGCGATGAACTCGAGGACCGCCTGGAAGGTGTCTTCGTCGAAAGGGCCGCGGCATGAACGCAGTCGAAGAATTCCCGATCCGCACCGTCAGCCGCCGCAGGCTCGATGGCGAGGGCAGCCTGCAGGTGCAGCTGGACCCGAACGTGAGCATCGGCACCGCCAAGGTGTTCGCGATCTACGGCAAGGGCGGCATCGGCAAGAGCACCACCTCGTCCAACCTCTCGGCCGCGTTCTCGCGGCTGGGCAAGCGCGTGCTGCAGATCGGCTGCGACCCCAAACACGACAGTACCTTCACGCTGACCAAGAAGATGCTGCCCACCGTCATCGACGTGCTGGAGACGGTGGACTTCCACGCCGAGGAACTGCGGCCCGAGGACTTCATGTTCGAAGGCTACAACGGCGTGCAGTGCGTGGAGGCCGGCGGCCCGCCGGCCGGCACGGGCTGCGGCGGCTACGTGGTGGGCCAAACGGTCAAGCTGCTCAAGGAGCACCACCTGCTGGAAGACACCGACGTGGTGATCTTCGACGTGCTGGGCGACGTGGTGTGCGGCGGATTTGCGGCGCCGCTGCAGCATGCCGAGCGCGCGCTGATCGTCACGGCCAACGACTTCGATTCCATCTTCGCGATGAACCGCATCGTGCAGGCTATTCAAGCGAAGGCGAAGAACTACAAGGTGCGCCTGGGCGGCGTGATCGCCAACCGCAGCGCGGCCACCGACCAGATCGACAAGTTCAACGCGCGTGCGGGCCTGAAGCTGGCCGCGCACTTCCCCGACCTGGATGTGATCCGACGCAGCCGGCTCAAGAAGAGCACGCTGTTCGAGATGGAGGCGAGTCCGGAGCTGGAGAAGGTGCAGGCCGAGTACATGCGTCTGGCCGCGGCGCTGTACCTGGGTGGCGAGCCGCTGGAAGCCGTGCCGCTCAAGGACCGCGACCTGTTCGACCTGCTGGGATTCGACTGACCATGACGACGAGCCAATACATCCAGCGCCGCGGCGAGATCGAAACCTACTTCGACCGCACGGCCGCCGCCACCTGGGCGCGCCTGACCTCCAACGCACCGGTCAGCGGCATCCGCGCCACGGTGCGCGCCGGGCGCGACCGCATGCGCGCCACGCTGCTGTCCTGGCTGCCCGAGGACATGACCGGCCTGCGCATTCTGGACGCCGGCTGCGGCACCGGCGCGCTGGCCATGGAAGCGGCCCGGCGCGGTGCCCAGGTGCTGGCCATCGACCTCTCGCCCACGCTGGTGCAGCTCGGCCGCGAGCGTTGCGAGGCGGAGCCCGATGCAGGCCTGTTGCGCGAGCGCATCACCTGGCGCAGCGGCGACATGCGCGCGCCCGACGATGGCGATTTCGACCACGTGGTGGCGATGGATTCGCTGATCCACTACCAGCCCGACGACGCCGCCGCGCTGCTGCAGGGCTGGTCGAGCCGTGTGCGCGACAGCATCGTGTTCACGGTGGCGCCCCGTACGCCGCTGCTCACGGTGATGCATGGCGTGGGGCGGCTCTTTCCACGCAGCGACCGGGCCCCTGCCATCGTCCCGGTAGGCGTCCACGCGCTGCGCGCGCGCCTGGCCCGCAACGTGCCGCTGTGGCAGCAGGCCCGCACCGAGCGCATCGCCAGCGG
>CAJYRH010000421.1 GCA_913776795.1 uncultured Pseudorhodoferax sp.
GCTGCCGAGCACACCACGCTGCTGGGCGCGGACTTCCAGCGCAACGAGACCGCGCAGAGCAGCTACCGTGGCGTGGCGCCGGCCATCGACGTCTACCTGCCGGTCTATGGCAACTACAACCCGGTGACGCCGCTCACCGCGCAGCCTGGCGTGGTGCAGCGCCAGGCCGGCCTGTACCTGCAAAACCAGTTGAAGTGGCAGCGCTGGGTGCTGCTGGCCGGCCTGCGGCACGACCGTGCGCGCGCGGACACCGAGGGCCGTCCTGCGGCGGCCGTCGACGACCGTGCCACGACCAGGCGCGCCGGGGTGGTGTACCTGGCCGACGGCGGCATCGCGCCCTACCTCAGCTACAGCGAATCCTTTCTGCCGATCGGTGGTGTCAACGCGTTGGGCGATCCCTATAAGCCGCAGCGTGGCAAGCAGTGGGAGGCGGGCGTGAAATGGGAGCCGGTCGGCAGCCGCACCACGCTGCTGGCCGCCATCTACGACGTGCGCGACACCAACCGCCGCACGGCCGATCCGGCCAACCCGCTCAACAACCTGCAGGTCGGCGAGGTGCGGGCCAAAGGCTGGGAGCTGGAGGCGAAAGCTCAGCTCGGCAACGGCTGGACCGGCTCGGCCGCCTGGGCCTACACGGACGCGCGCGTGTCGCGCAGCAATGGCAGCGACCAGGGCAAGCGCCTGGCCAGCGTGCCGGCACGCACGGCTTCGCTGTGGCTCGGCAAGAGCCTGCCGGTGGGCGGCGGCGCACTCACGCTGGGCGGTGGTGTGCGCCACATCGGCGAATCCTGGGACGGAACCGACACGCTGCGCACGCCGGCGTTCACGCTGGCCGACCTGCTGGTGGCCTGGGAGGCCGGCCCGTGGCGGCTCGCGCTCAACGTGAACAACCTCGCCGACAAGGTCCACGTGACCACCTGCCTGGCGCGCGGCGACTGCTTCTACGGCCAGCGCCGCACCGTGGTGACCACGGCGCGCTATGCGTTCTGAAAGACCGACATGAACGAACGATTGCCCACGGCCGCCTGGCCTGTGCCCTGCCGTCGTCTGCGTGGCGCCGTCCTGCCCTGGGCCTGCGCCGTGTGCCTGGCGACGCTGTCCGCCGCAGCCCGGCCGGTGGCGGCGCAGCCGTCTGCCACCGCCAGGACGCTGGCCGAGCCTGCGTGAACGCCACTGCCCAGCGCGAGACGGGCCCCCTCGCCCGTGGCCGGCTACCGCGCCCGGCGCGCCGCGTGGCCGGCGAGACCCATGTGCGCCCTGCCTGGCGCACGGCGCCATGCCGTGGCCAGCCCGACCCATCCGGTTCTGCGCTCAGGCGGCGGCGATCTGCTGCAGCCCTTCCGGGTCGGGCAGCAGGAGCTGCGCGCCGCTTTGCAGGAGCAGGCCCCGCTCGCGCAGCTGGCGCAGCACGCGCGAGAAGGTCTCGGGCGCCATGCCCAGCTGGGCGGCGATGGTGCGCTTGCGCTGCTGCAGTGCGATGCCCACGCGGCCGTCGTCGGCGCGGCGGGCATGCTGCAGCAGCCACTGTGCACAACGGGCCTCGGCGTCCTGCACCAGCAGGGCCAGCGTGGCCTCGGCCTGGCGGCGCTGCGCCAACGCCAGGTCGAGCAGCATGCGGGCGGCCGCCTCGGGCAGCCGCGCGTGCCACTGGCGCAGCGTGGCGGCAGACACGGTGCGCAGCGTGACCGGCGTCTCGGCCACCCAGTCGCATGGCGAGGGGCGGTTCAGGAGCGCGGAGGCTGCGTCGAGCCAGCAAGGCGCGTCGAACGCCACCAGCCGGTGGCGCAGGCTGTCGCGCTGGCGCATGCCGGCGACGACGCGCCCGGCCTGCAGGTACAGGGCGGTCTGCGGCACGGCCAGGCGCGGCGCCAGCAACGCGCCGGCCGCCACCTGGCGGGGTAGCGTGTCGAGCAGCAGGGCTGCGGACAGGTACGGGGGCATGGCGCGACTGTGGGCCGGCGCGGCGCGGCCCGGTTTGCGCTAACGCAAGGATCGTGCATTCAGCCTGCAGGCCATCCGATGCGCCCCTGGCCGAGCGTGTCCAGGCGTTCGCGCAACGCGGCAGCGGCGTGGTCCGCGACTGCGAAATGCATCTGCACCAGGGGCCCGTGCTCCACGGCCAGGTCGCGCACGCCCGCCGCTTCGAGGGCGCGGCGCACCGCCCCTTCCAGTGCGTACGGCAGCACGCAGTGCGCCGCGTTCCAGCGCATCAGCGGCTGCTTGTCGGCCTGCAGCAGCGCCTGGGCCACGGCATCGGTGTAGGCGCGCACGAGGCCGCCCGCGCCCAGCTTTACGCCACCGAACCAGCGCACCACGGTGGCCAGCACGCCGTCCAGGTCCTGCTGGCGCAGCACATGCAGCATGGGCCGGCCAGCGGTGCCGCCGGGCTCGCCGTCGTCCACCGCGGCCGAGTCGCCGCCTGCCAGCAAGGCCCAGCAGACATGCGCCGCGCCCGGGTGCGCGGCACGCAGGCCGGCGACCACCGAAAGCGCTTCGGCGCGGCCCGCCACGGGCTGCACGCAGGCCAGGAAACGGCTCTTCCTGACGAGCAGCGCGTGGTGGACCGGGCGCGCGATGGTCTGGGGCATGGGGCGAGCTTACCGGCCCGTTGCCAGGGGACCGAACCCCCTCGCTATCATCCTCCGATGCCTGCCAGCCTGCCGTTCCCGTCCGCGCCGCTGCCGTCGGGCGGGCGCGTGCGGCGCACGCTCGCGCAGTGGTGGGCGGTGCTGCTGTTCGGTGCCGTGGCGGCGGTCTATGCGCTGTCGCCGTCCAGCCACGACGCGCGCAGCCGTGCCGCCACGGCGCGGATGCTGCACGCGACGACGTGGCTGGCGCTGCCCTGGTTCGCGCTGCTGAGCGCATTGGTCAGCCTGGCACTGATCCGCACGCTGGTGGTCACGGCGCAGAGCTACGGGCTGTCGCAGTTCGCGCTCGAGATGGTGGTGCGCGTGCTGGTGCTCGAGTTCGTGCCGCTGGGCGCGGCGCTGTTCGTGCTGCTGCGCGTGGCGCTGGCCGGCGACCTGCTGCCCGCGCCCGATGCGGCCGGGGGGCGGGCGCCGCAGGTGATCGCAGCCCGGCGCTGGCGGCTGGAACTGGTGCCTGCCGTGCTCGCGCTGGGATTTGCGGTGCTGGCCCTGGCGGTGGCCAGCGGTGTGCTGGCGCTGGTGCTGGCCTACACCGTGGCCTACGGCTTCACGCCCTGGGGGTTCGAGGCCTACACGCGCATGGTGGGCCGCGTGTTCGATCCGGCCGTGACCCTGGCGCTGGGGCTCAAGACTGCGCTGTTCGCGCTCACGGT
>CAJYRH010000422.1 GCA_913776795.1 uncultured Pseudorhodoferax sp.
CCGGGGCTCACCATGCCGGATCGCTGGTGGTGGCCCGCGCGCTGGAGCCTGGGAGGTGCCCCCTCGCCAGCCTGGTGGCCGACGCGGGGCTGCAACGCGAGCAGCGGGAGACCGGTCGCGGATGGACGGCAGGCACAGCCCGACGCGCTGCGGCGCGCACGACCGTGCCCGCCGGTCACGCCGCGGGCGTCCCGCAATCGCGGGATGGCCGCGGGTGCCGCGCGTCACCACACTGTCGCCCGTCTGCCGTGCGGCGCGTGGTGCGCCTGCGCGGAATGCGGGGAGTCCCGAGATGTTCACGAGTTTCTTGCGTGCTGCTGTGCTGGCCCGGGCGCTGTGCAGCTGGTTGGTTCTGGCCGGGGCATGGCAAGCGGCGCAGGCCGCGCCCATCGTGTTCCAGAGGGCCACGAACAATGGCACGGACGATGCCACTGGCCGTTTCTCGGCCGCGTTGCAGTCCGGCAGCGCCGACCACCAGGCCATGCTGCAGTTGTTCACGGCGGCCGGGCCGGGCTCGCGCATCACGGGCCTGTACGTGCAGGACGGCACCGGCGCGGTCGCCCGCGACAGCATCTCCGGCGGGCCGCTGGCGCGCCTGGCCGATGCCCAGATCCACGAGGTCGTGCTGACCAGCCCCGGAGCCAACAGGATCGCCGTCATCAAAGCGTTGTCGGATGGCCTGGGCATTGCGCTGGCCGAGGCGAAGGAATTGGTGGACAACGCGCCCACCGTGGTCCGCTCCAGCGCCACGCCAGCCGGCAACGCGCAGCTGCAGCAGGCCCTGGAACTGGCCGGTGCAACGGCGGCGCTGAACAGCCGGCAGAACCCTGCGGTCCCCACTGGCGCCAACCTGGGCGTGACCATGCCCGGCGCAGCCCCGACAGGCTACGACGTGGTGCTGACCGTGGTGGGTGCCAGCAAGCTCAACGTCATCAAGCAGATACAGGACCTGACGAACCTCAGCCTGTCACAGGCCAAGCAGCTGGTGGACGAGGCGCCGTCGGTGCTGCTCGCCAACGCCGGCCGCGACGAGGCGGCGGCGATGCGGCAGGCCCTGCAGGGCGTCGGCGCCACGGTGGCGCTGCAGCCCGTCGGAGGCACGCCGGGGCAGGGCGGCATCGCCCTGCCTGCCGGCAGCGCCGGCATCGCGCCCGACTTCACCCTGGGCTTCGCCTACGACGATCCGGGGGCGCAGCCCATCCTGCAACTGGCGCTGGACCTGGACGGCTGGTTCGCGGACCTGATGCGGGCCTGGCAGGACGGGCGCTTTGTGCTCGGACTGCGCGTGACCGACGGCAACGGCCTCTCCGATCTCTACCTGGCTGCCGAGGACGTCCCCCCTGCCCAGATGCCCGAGCCGGCCACCACGGCCCTCGTCGGCCTGGCGCTGCTGGGCCTGCTGCGGCGGGCCCGCCCGGGGCCGGCAGGCGCACTGCCGGCCATGCCGGCCCGAGAGACCGCAACGGGTGCGCGGGCAGTGATGCTGCGGGCCGCTACCGCCTTCGCGTGACGCCGGTGCGCAGCCCGGGCCCGCCGTAGCGCCTCGGCGGGATGTGCGGTGCACCGCACATTGCCTACATTGCACAAGCCCGGTGCCACGTGCCCTGCGTGGCAAGGCGGCCTGCACCGCCGGCCTTGCCGATGCGCCAGGCGATCTGAACCGGAGCCCTTCCTCGATGCACCCGTTGTCCTTCCTGTCCCTGACTGCACTGCGCCGGCGTGTGATCCCGCTCCTGGCTGCCGCAATGCTGGCCTTGGCCGCCTGCGGTGGTGGCGACGACACCCCGCCAGCGGGCGATGCGCCGACCACGCCACCCGAAGTCTCGACGCCGGTGCCACCGCCCGCGGATCCGCCGGTACCGACCATCTCCGGGCAGCCGCAACCGGTCAGCGCCACAGCCGGCGCGCCGGCCAGCTTCAGCGTGGTGGCCAACTGCGCGAGCGGCACGCTCGCCACGCAATGGCAGCGCGACAACGGCCCGGCCGGCGACTTCGCCGCCATCGCCGGCGCCACCGGACCCGGCTACAGCCTGAGCGCTGCCCTGGCCGACGACGGTGCGCAGTTCCGCGCGGTGCTGTCCTGCGGAGGCGACAGCACGACCAGCAGCGTGGCCACGCTCCGCGTGCAGTCCGCGCCGCCGCCGTCGGGCCCGCTGCTGGCACCGCTGGCGGTCAACGGGCTGCGCGACCAGGCCGACATCGGCCGCTCGCGCGGCATCGTGCGCGAACCCTCGGGCAGCTTCGCCTTCGTGTCGGAGAACACGGTGCGTCGCCTGGCGGCCGATCTGTCGTCGATCACGGTGATCGCCGGCGAGAGCGATGCCAACGTGCCACGTGCCACCGTGGATGGCACCGGCACCGCGGCCCGCTTCAACCAGCCGATGGGCATCGCCGTGGACGGCAACGGCAACCTGTACGTGACCGAGGAGCTCGGCCACACCGTCCGCCGCATCACACCTGCGGGCGTGGTCACGACGCTGGCCGGGACCCCCGGGGTGAGCGGCATGGCCGACGGCACCGGCGGCGCGGCGATGTTCTCCGCACCGGTGGGCATCGCCCTGGGAGCCGACGGCGATCTCTATGTGGCGGACAGCAGCAACGCCCGCATCCGGCGCGTGACCCTGGCCGGCGTCGTGTCCACCTATGCGGGCAATGGCGGCTTCAACTCGGTCAACGGGCCGGCCGCCAGCGCCGAGTTCGCCGTTCCCACAGGCGTGGCCGCAGCGGCCGATGGCACCGTGTACGTGAGCGAGTTCGGCCGCGTGCGCCGCATCGCGCGCAGCGGCGCCGGCGCCGGCATCGTCGACACCCTGGCCGGCAAGGGCCCGCCGCAGGGCAACGACAGCGCCGACGGCACTGGCCTGGCGGCCGCGTTGCCCACGACCGGCTTCATGGCCCTGGACGGCAACACGCTGTACCTGCGCGACGGTTTCGGGCTGCTGCGCGCCATCGACACCGCCACGGCGGTCGTCACCACCGTCACCGGCACGCGGCCCACGGCGGCCGAGTACAACGCCCCTGCCTCGTCCTACCCCGGGTTCGTCGACGGCCGGCCCGGCCAGTCGCGGCTGGACCGGTTCCGCGGCGGCGTGGCCGTCGTGGGCGATGGCAGCTTCCTGGTGACCGACAACACCGTCGGCGCGGTGCGCCGCGTCGACGCGAGCGGACTGGTCACCACGATCGCCATGGCCGATGCCTACGCCGTGGCCAACCAGGCGCGCGGCGGCACCGGCGTGCTGGCGCAGATGACGCTGCGCAGCGCGACCTTCGGCGCCGCACCCATGGCCGCCGCGCCCGACGGCAGCCTGGTCCTGAGCCAGGCCAACAGCGTGCTGCGGCGCATCGCGCCCGATGGCACCGTCAGCAGCATCGTCGGCCTGCCGGCCAACCGCTGGAACGTGGACGGAACCGGCAGCGGGGCGCTGCTCAATGCCGGCATCGCGCTCACCGTCGACGCCGCAGGCCAGATCTTCTTCTTCGATGCCTTCAACATCCGACGGATCGACGGCGGCAACACCACGACGCCGCTGGCCGGCGCGGCCTACGGCCCCATTCCCAGCCAGAGCGCGCCGCCACCGGAACGCGGCGCTGTCGACGGCAGCGCCGCCGCGGCGCGCTTCGGCGCGGTTGCGGCGCTGGTGACCGGCACCGGCGGCGAGCTGTTCGCGGCCGATACGGAGAACCGCGCGATCAGGCGCATCGATGCCGCCGGCAACGTGAGCACCTTCGCCGGTGCGCTGGGACAGCAAGGCACGGCCGACGGGCCGGCCGCGAGCGCGCGCTTCAGCGGACCGGAGGGCCTGGCACGCACACCCGACGGCGCCTTGTGGGTGCTCGACGGCAGCCGCAACAACGGCGCCGCAACGCTGCGCCGGATCGCGCCGGACGGCAGCGTCAGCAGCTTCGCCAGCCTGGCCCTGCGCATCGCCGTCGATCCGGCGGGCACGCTGTACGCCATCACCCGTCTCGGCGACCTGGCCCGCATCGATCCGGCGAGCGGCGCGTTCACGACCCTGATCCCGCGTGGCCAGGCCGTCACGCTGGGCAGCAGCCCGACGCTGGGCGGCACCGGCACCCTCGTGGCCACGGGGGTGAAGCGCCTGGTGCTGGTCTCCGACAACCAGCTGCTGCAGGCCACGCTGCCCTGAGCGCCCGCAGCGCAGGCGCCGCCGCTTCGGTCGGGCCGCTCGTGCCGCGCCCGGTCATCCAGCGGATCGGGAGCCGGCGCGCCAGCAGCACGGCCAGCAGCCCTGGCGCGCCGGCCCGGCATGCGGCTGAGCTGTGACGGCCCGCGCGAGCCCGGGCTGCGCCAGGTTGCAAATGTCATCGCGGCGGCCGCGCCTGCAACGGCGCCGCAGTGCCGGCGGCCCACCATGCGGCCCAAGGCAGGCATGTGGTCCTGCCCCGTCGCAGGAGACGCAGATGCCCGCCCCGTTCCACCCCTACCGCCGCGGCCTTGCCCGCGGCATCTCGGCCATGGCCTGTGCGCTGGTCCTGGCCGGCCCGGCGCTGGCGGCCGACGCCACCCTGGAGCAGGTCTACCAGGCCGCCCACGGCGGCCATGTCGACCAGGCCCTGCAGATGATGGAACCCGTACTGCGCGACCATCCCGACAGCGCCAAGGCGCATTACGTCGAGGCCGAGCTGCTGGCCCAGCAGGGCCGGCTGGGTCCGGCGCGCACCGAACTCGCCACCGCGGAACGGCTGGCGCCGGGCCTGCCCTTCGTGCAGGACGGCACGCTGCGGCATCTGCGCAGCGTGCTCGACGGCCAGGGCGCTGCGCCTGCCGCAACGCGCAGCCACCTGTCCATGCCGGCCGCCGAGGCTGCCGGGCCATCGTCCGGCCGGCCGCTGGCGTGGGGCCTGGCACTGGCCGTCGGCCTGGGCGCCTTGCTCGGCTGGCTGCTGACGCGTGCCAATCGGCCACGGCAGGCCCAGGGACCGGCCGCGCCCTCGACCGGCCCCATGGCGCC
>CAJYRH010000423.1 GCA_913776795.1 uncultured Pseudorhodoferax sp.
TTTCGCACGAGCGCACCGTGAGGCAGGTGGTGCTGACATGCGGGCGCAGGGGCCATTCGCGGCCCAGAGATGGCCTGCAAGCCACACCAAAGGCGAGCGAGCACGACCTTCTTCAGCCACCAACGGCCGGCGCGAGCGTGCCCCGGAGAACGCGTGTCTGCGCCGCCTGCCGTCTGGGCCGCAACGCCAGCGCGCAACAAACCGAGCTACAGCATGAGCGCCGAGCGCAAGGTCATCGCCATCCAGCCCGAGCCCGCGCCGGTCCCGCTCTTCGAAGCCCAGAAGACGGTCTACCCGCGCACCGTCGCCGGCTTTTTCCAGAACTGGCGTTGGGCGCTCGTCTGGCTCACACAGCTGGCCTTCTATGGCACCGCGTGGCTGCCCTGGGGCGAGCGCCAGGCCCTGCTGTTCGACCTGGAGGCGCGGCGCTTCTACATCTTCGGCTTGGTGCTGTACCCGCAGGACTTCATCTACCTGGCAGGCCTGCTCGTCATCTCGGCCCTGGCGCTGTTCCTCTTCACGGCCGTGGCCGGGCGGCTGTGGTGCGGCTTCAGCTGCCCGCAGACGGTCTACACCGAGATCTTCCTGTGGATCGAGCGCCGCATCGAGGGCGACCGCGGCGCGCGCATGAGGCTCGATGCAGGTCCCATGTCGCTGGAAAAGCTCGTCAGGAAGTGGTTCAAGCACGTGTGCTGGGGCGTCTTTGCACTGTGGACCGGCTTCACCTTCGTGGGTTACTTCATGCCGATCCGAGAACTGGCCATGGCCTTCATCACCACGACGATGGGGCCGTGGGAGGTCTTCTGGGTGCTGTTCTACGGCCTGGCCACCTACGGCAACGCGGGCTTCCTGCGTGAGCAGGTCTGCAAGTACATGTGTCCCTACGCGCGCTTTCAGAGCGCCATGTTCGACAAGGACACACTGATCGTGAGTTACGACAGCGCGCGCGGCGAGCCGCTTGGCAGCCGGCCGCGCAACGCCGACCCGGCGGCGCGCGGCCTGGGCGCGTGCACCGATTGCACGCTGTGCGTGCAGGTCTGTCCGACCGGCATCGACATCCGCGAGGGGCTGCAGTACGAGTGCATCGGCTGCGGCGCCTGCGCCGATGTGTGCGACGGTGTGATGGACAAGATGGGCTACGCGCGCGGCCTCGTCAGGTTCACCACGCAGCGGGGCCTGGCGCAGGGCTGGAGCCGTGCGCAGATCTGGCGCAGGGTGCTGCGGCCCCGTGTGCTGGTCTACGCCGGCGTGCTGCTGACGATCTCGCTGGGCCTGGCCGTGAGCCTGGCGTTGCGCACGCCGTTCAAGGTCGACGTGGTGCGCGACCGCGGCGCCATGGCCCGCGTCGTGGCCGGTGGCGCGATCGAGAACGTCTACCGGCTGCAGATCATGAACGCCACCGAATCGCACCAGCGCTTCGCCATCGGCGCAAGCGGGCTGCCCGGGCTGGTCGTCACGTCCGAGCCCGAGGTCGAGGTGGACGCCACCGCTTCGCGCTGGGTCGCCGTGCGGCTGCAGCTGGCGCAGCAGGGCGCCATGGCGGGAGGCTCGCACCCCATCCATTTCGAGTTGCGCATGCTCGACGGCGACGCCCATGTGCGCGAGAAGTCCGTGTTCCTGATTCCCCGGTGAAGGAGACTTTCATGCAAGCACGACAACAAGCCCGCATCGCGCGCCCCTGGTGGCGCTATGGCATGGTCTGGATGGTGATCGGCGGCCCGCTGGCGGTCGTGGTGGCCGGCATCGCGACGGCCGTGATCGCGTTCCGCGGTGCCGATTCGGTGGTCACGTCGGCGCCCGCGCAGGTCGCCGCCGAAGAAGCCTTCGACCTGCAGCCCGCGATGGCCGGGCGCAACCACGCGGCGACCGGCACCGTGCCGGCGCCGCGCTGAGGGCGACAGCGATGGCGGCGCGCCGCTGGATGTGGATCTCCTGGCCGGCCTTCCTGGCCGCCGGCGTGCTGGAGATGCTCGTCTTCGCGCTGGTCGACCCGCACGACCTGCACTGGCTGGGCCGTGCGCTCGACTGGTCGGCGATGGCGGTCTACACCGCGAGCTTCTTCGCGTTCTGGGCGGTGGCCATGGCGGGCAGCGCGCTCACGCTGCTGCTGGCCACGCCAGAGGGGCTGCTCAGTGGCAGACCTGGGGATTGACGATGCGCTGCAGCGCATCGGCATCGAGGATGCGCAGGTGCCGCTGCCTGACCTCCACGATGCCTTCTTCCACGAACTTGGAGAAGGTGCGGCTCACGGTCTCCAGCTTCAGGCCCAGGTAGCTGCCGATCTCCTCGCGCGTCATGCGCAGCACCAGTTCGCTGCGCGAGAAGCCGCGCGCGTGCAGGCGCTTGACCAGGTTCAGCAGGAAGGCCGCCACGCGCTCCTCGGCGCGCATGCTGCCCAGCAGCAGCATGACGCCGTGCTCGCGCACGATCTCGCGGCTCATGATCTTGTGCACGTGGTGCTGCAGCGCGTTGACCTCGCGCGAGAGTTCCTCGAGCCGGTCGAACGGCATCACGCAGACCTCGGCGTCTTCCAGCGCTACGGCATCGCAGCTGTGCTTGTCGTTGACGATGCCGTCCAGGCCGATGATCTCGCCGGCCATCTGGAAGCCCGTCACCTGCTCGCGGCCGTCGTCGGTCGCCACGGTGGTCTTGAAGAAGCCGGTGCGGATCGCGTAGAGCGAGACGAACTTCTCGCCACTGCGGAACAGGGTGGCGCCGCGCTTCACGGACTTGCGCGTCGCCACCACTTCGTCGATGCGCTGCAGCGCCTGCTGGTCCAGCTGCATGGGCATGCACAGCTCGCGCAGGTTGCAGTTGGAACAGGCGACTTTGATGGTGTGCGGCAGCATGGCGTCCTTTCATGACGTGGCGCAAATTGTCTCAAAGTGAGCGGGCAGAGGCTTGATCTCGATCAAGGTTTGCACAGGTCGCTGCAGGCAAAGTGGAGATTCCCGAGGATTGCCCATGACGACTTCCCTGGCCCGCTCCGCCGCCTCCGCGCTCTCCGCCGACGTGCTGCAACGC
>CAJYRH010000424.1 GCA_913776795.1 uncultured Pseudorhodoferax sp.
CGGTGCCTTCCTCGCGTCCACCCTGGTGCAGCGCCTGCGCGAGGCGCTCGCCGCGCGCGGCGGCGTGCGCCCGCGGCAGCTGCGCTGCATCGTCTACGGCGGCGGGCCGATGTACCTGGAGGAACTGCGCAAGTCCATGCTGGCCTTCGGCCCGGTGTTCGCGCAGATCTACGGCCAGGGGGAGACGCCCATGACCATCACGGGACTCACGCGTGACGCGCACGGCAGCGCACCTGCGCAGGTGCTGGCGTCCGTCGGCTGGGCCCGCAGCGGGACCGAGGTCGCCATCCTGGACGCCCAGGCCATGCCGCTGCCGCCGGGGCAGCCTGGCGAAGTCGCGGTGCGTGGCGCCACCGTCATGGCCGGCTACTGGCGCAACCCCGACGCCACCGCCCAGGCGTTGCCGCAGGGCCCAGGCGGCTGGCTCTACACGGGCGACATCGGCGTGCTGGATGCGCAGGGCTGCCTCAGCCTGCGCGACCGTTCCAAGGACGTGGTGATCAGCGGCGGCTCCAACATCTATCCGCGCGAGGTCGAGGAGGTGCTGCTCACCCACCCTGGCGTGGCCGAGGCCTGCGTGGTCGGGGCCCCGGATGCGGAATGGAGCGAGGTGGTGGTGGCGTACGTCGTCCGCGCGCCGGGCGCGGCTGTCGACGCTGCCGCGCTGGACGCGCAATGTCTCGCGCACATGGCGCGGTTCAAGCGGCCCAAGCGCTACACCTTCGTCGACACGCTGCCCAAGAACAGCTATGGCAAGGTGCTCAAGCGCGCCCTGCGCGAGTTGCCCGCCGATTGACCTGGGGCAGCCGACCGCGGGCAGCCCGGTCAGATGCCGTCGTCGTCGCCCGTGCCTTCGATCGGGTCGTCGTCATCTTCGCCGTCCTCGCCGGCCAGACTGGGCACCTCGTCCACCGCGTCGGCGCTGGCACCCACGCCAGGCGTGATGATGCGGTCGGGCAGGATGTCCGCGTTGGCGCGGCCGTCGTCGCCGGCCGCTGCGCCGCGGTCGCCGGTGCCCGACGCGTCGCTGTCCGAACCATGGTCGCTGACCACGGCTCCCCATTCGGCCGGGTTGTCGGCCTCGGTGGCCATGCTGCGCTCGCCCTGCACATCGCTGCCGCTGTCGGACGTGTCGCTGGGGCCCAGCAGGTCCACGTCGGTGCCCTCCGGTCGGGTGGCGGGCGTGTCGCCGCCCATGATGCTGCTGCGTGCCATCTCGGTGCTCCTTGTGTTGCGTTGCCGCACGAGCGTAGTCCGCGGCTTGGCAGGACGCTGTAGGCGCGCGCGCGGGGCGGCGTAGGAGCAGGGCAGCATCTTCATGCAGCGCACCGGCCGACAGGCCCGTGCGCCGCTGTCCGTACCCAGGCCGCCTGCACGGGCAGGACGATGGGGGCAACCGCAACACGCTGGAGATTCCATGCCCCCCAAGACCCCGACCCAGACCGAAGCCACCGCCGGCAAGCAACGGCGCATCCAGCGCGAGCAGGACCGACGCGACGCCGAGGTGCGCGCGCAGTCCAAGGCCACAACGGCCAAGGCCAAGAGCGGCGGGAAGAAGGCCGCACCGGGCCCGCACCGCGACGAACCGGCGCCGCCGATGTCGCGCCAGCACCTGGACAAGCCCGGCCATGAGTCGGAGATGGTGCAAAAGCCTCGTTTCGAGGCGCCGCACTACAAGGGCAGCGGCAAGCTGGCCGGCTTCGCGACGCTGGTGACGGGCGGCGACTCGGGCATCGGCCGCGCCGTGTCCGTGCTCTATGCACGCGAGGGGGCAGACGTGGCCATCGTCTACCTCGACGAGCACGACGACGCCGAGCGCACGCGCGAACTGGTGGAGGCAGAGGGCGGGCGCTGCGTGCTGATCCCTGGGGACGTGAAGGACGCCGGGTTCTGCCGGGACGCGGTGGCCAGGACGGTCCAGGCCTTCGGCAAGCTCGACGTGCTGGTCAACAACGCGGCCTTCCAGGAACACGCACTGGCCATCGAGGACCTGAGCGAGGAACGTTTCGACGAGACCCTGCGCACCAACGTCTACGGTTACTTCCACATGGCGAAGGCGGCCGTGCCGCACCTGCAGCGTGGCGCGGCCATCGTCAACTGCGGCTCGGTGACCGGGCTCAAGGGCAGCAAGCACCTGCTGGACTACTCGGCCACCAAGGGCGCGATCCACGCGTTCACGATGTCGCTCGCGGCCAATCTCATGGACAAGGGCATCCGCGTCAACGCGGTCGCGCCGGGCCCGGTCTGGACGCCGTTGAACCCGGCCGACAAGCCGGCCGACGAAATCGCCCAGTTCGGCGCCGGCACCGACATGGGCCGCGCCGCACAGCCGGAGGAGATCTCGCCGGCCTTCGTGTTCCTGGCCGCGCCCAGCTGCGCGAGCTACATCAGCGGCATCGTGCTGCCGATCACCGGCTCGGTGGGCTGAGCTGTCCGGGCGGGCGCCGCCGGGGCAGGAGCCGGGCGGTCCGCTGGCTAGTCCGCCTTGAGACCAGTCTTCTTGATGAGCTCGTTCCACTTGCGCGTCTCGCGCTGCAGGTAGGCACCGAACTGCTCGGGCGACTGCGGCGCCGAACTGACCCCCAGTTCGGCCAGGCGCGCGCGCACGGTGGGGTCGGCCAGCGCCTGCTGCACCTCCTTGTTCAGACGCTCGACGATGGCCGGCGGCGTCCTGGCCGGCACCACGAAGCCCCACCACACCACGGGTTCCAGGTTCGGGAAGCCGGCCTCGGCGGCCGTCTGCACCTGGGGCAGCAGCGAAAAACGTTCCGGACTGCCGACCATGATGGGCCGCAGCTTGCCGCTGCGGATGTGGGGCATGGATTGCGGGGGGTCCAGCAGCATGAACTGCACGCGTCCCGCGATCAGGTCCACCAGCGCCGGTGCGCCGCCGCGGTAGGGCACGTGCAGCATGTCCACGCCGGCCTGCGACTTCAGCAGTTCGGCAGCCATGTGGCCCGAGCTGCCCGCGCCGGCCGATGCAAAGGCCACGCTGCCGGGCGCGGCCTTGCCCTGGGCCAGCAGCTCGGCGAGCGACCTGGCCGGGGCGTCCTGCGGCACCACCAGGATCAGCGGTGCGTAGCCGATATAGGCCACCGGCGCGAAGTCGCGCTGCACGTCGAAGTTCAGGTTGCCGTAGAGCGCCGTGGTCGACAGTCCGTTGGAGCCGAGCAGCATGGTGTAGCCGTCGGCCGGCGCGTGGGCCACGAAGTCGGTGCCGATGTTGCCGCTGGCACCGGCCTTGTTGTCCACCAGCACGGGTTGCTTCATCTGCACCGACAGGCGCTCGCCGATCAGCCGGCCGAGGATGTCGAGTGCACCGCCGGCCGGGAACGGGATGACCATGCGGACCGGCTTGTCGGGGTAGGCCTGGGCCTGCGCGCCTGCTGCGGCCAGCGCGACGGCCAATGCTGCGAACAGCGTGCGTGCATGGGAGCGGAAGAAGGGCATGGAGATGTCTCGGTTGGAAGTGATTCAGGACGTTGGCGCATCGGGCCAACGCAGCAGGGTCGCGAGCGTGCCACCCAGGATCCAGCGCTTGTCCTCGTCGCCCAGGAAGTCCAGCGTCAGGCGCACATGGTCCAGGCACTCCTGGTAGCTGCATGGCAGGCGCGAGACGTCCGAGCCCCACATCAGGCGCGCGGGGCCGAACGCGTCGAAGATCCGGCGCAGGTAGGGCGTGAGGTTGGCGAACGGATAGGGCTCGGTGCTGTAGCAGGGGGCGGCCGACAGCTTGACGGCCACGTTGGGCAGGCGTGCCAGCGCCAGCATCCGGTCCAGGTCGGCGAAGCAGGCGTCGTCGCGCAGCTCGCTGCGCCGGCCCATGTGGTCGACGATCAGCGTGAGGCCCGGATGGCGCTCGGCGATCGGTGCCAGCCTGTCCAGCATGCCGGGCATCAGCATCATGAGCGGGATGCCCAGGCGCTCGCAGTCCTGCCAGAACCATGCGATGGCAGCGCTGTCCTCGCCGAGCCAGCGGCTCCACTGGGGCTTGAACCAGGTCATGCGGATGCCCAGCATGCCGGGCTGGGAGCGCCAGGTCTGCAACGCCTCCCGCGCCCCGGGCGCCTCGGGGTCGAAGCGGCCCATCACGCCGAAGCGGTCCAGCTGGCCGGCCGCGCATTCCAGGGCGTAGAGGTTGCTGTCGCCGGCCGGCGAGGGCGGGACGATCACGGCGCGCCGCACACCGTGGCGGTCCATCACTGGCAGGAATTCCTGCGGCGTGAGGGGTTCGGGCCGGTGCGGACGCGCGCCGGCAACGGTGAGAAACGAAGGCGAGCCGCGCTGTTCCACCGGCCAGGGCCGCTCGGCGCTGTGCGCCTGCCAGAAGTGGACCTGGGCATCGGCGATGGCAAGGCCGTCGCCGGCCGCCGTGCCGATCGTCTCAGCCGCCATACAGGAACTCCGCGTTGTCCACCAGGATGCGGCGGCGCACCGCAGCGTCTGGCGCCCAGCTGGACAGCAGCTGCAGCAGGTCGCCGTTGTTGGGCATGGTGCGCCCGCGCATGTTGACGTGCGGCCAGTCCGAAGCCCAGAGCATGCGCTCGGGCGCATGCTGCACCAGCGCCTGCGCCAGCGGGACGACCGCGGGATAGGGCGGCTCCTGCAGCGTGCAGCGCATCGGTCCGGACAGCTTGACCCAGACGCGCCCCGTGTCCAGCATGCGCAACAGGCGCTGGAACGCAGGCTGTTGCACGCCACCCTCGGCGGGAATGCCGGCCATGTGGTCGAGCACGATCCGGTCGGAGTCCAGCGCCAGCAGTGCATCGGCGTACTCCAGCAGGTCCGTGCCATGCGGATAGAAATGGACCGGCCATTGGAGCGACTTCACCCGCGCAGCGACTTCGGGGTCGATGCGCGGAAGGTTTCTGGCGCGCCGGTCGCTCACGAAGCGCAGGCCGCGCACCCCCAGCACATGCAGCCGCGCAAGTTCCAGGTCGGTGGTCTGCGCCGAAGGGAAGATCACGCCGCGGAACCGCTCCGGGTACTGGGCCAGCGTGTGCTCCATGTGCCGGTAGTCCAGGCCATACGCGCCACCGGACACGAGCAGGGCCTTGGCCAGTCCCAGCGTTTCCATCATGGCCAACGCCGACGCAGCCGAGACCTCGTCCGCGTAGTAAGGGCTGTCCGGATCGAAGGGATATTGGTCCGGCGGGCCGAACAGGTGGATCTGCGTGTCCCAGGCGCCGGCGGGGACCTGCATGGTCGGCCTGCGGGGCGCGTAGTCGGGCGGGGGCGTGAGGTATGGGGCCATTGCGGCATTCTGGAACGCGGCCCCGCACGCCAGCCCCGCCCGTGCAACTAGCTGCTATCGCTTCCCTGCATAGCGGCATGCGGTGGCCTGGCAGTGCTGGCCGCCAGCAACTGCTGCAGCAACTGCATGGACCTGCGCGCAAGACTGGTCACGGGCCGCTCTGCCGAATGCGCAAGCACCAGCACGCTCTTGAGCTCGGGCGCCACGATGCGGTGGGTCGAAAAGCGCGCCACGCCGTCCTGGGGAACGGCGTTCAAGCTCACGACCGCATGGCCCAGCCCAGCCTGCACCAGGTCGAGGATGGCGGCGATCGCATCGAGCTCCTGCACGATGTTCGGCCGCAGGCCGATGTTCGCGAGCTGCGTCTCGATCAGCATGCGCATGGGGTGCGGGCGCCCCGGCAGCAACAGCGGAAGTTCGGCCAGCTGGGCGACCTGGATCCGGGCCGGCAGCGCCGTCCTGCGGGGCGTGCGTGCGGTCACCACGTACAGGTCGTGTTCCATCAGCGGCAGCGTCTCCAGCATCGGCGTGGGCACCGGATCGTGCAGCAGCGCGATGTCCAGCCGGCCCGCCTGCAGCCATTCCTGCAGGTGCACCGTCAAGCCCTCGGTGACGCGCAACCTGCCCTGGGGGAACATCTGGCGGAACTGCAGCACGCACGGCACCGTCAGACGACGCGCGAGCGAATGCGGCAGGCCGATCACGACCTCGCCGGTCGGGTCGTCGCGCGAGGCGTCGAGCTCGGTGCGTGCGCGCTCGATCTGCATCAGGATCGCGCGGCAGTGGGCCAGGAAGCGCTTGCCGGCCTCGGTCAGGCGCACGCCGCGGCCGTTGCGGTGGAACAGCGTCTGGCGCAACTCGGTCTCCAGTGCGCGCACCTGGCGGCTGAGTGCGGGCTGCGGCACCTGCAGCAGCCAGGCGGCCCGGGTGAAGCTGCCGAGGTCGGCGACGGTGGCGAAGCACTCGAGCTGGCGGATTTCCATGGTCCCTCTCCACGCCACGGGCTTGCCGGGGACCGCCACGTTGGGGACTCAGCGTGGAGCGGCGGGCTGCGTCGGCCGACCGGAGATGCCGCAACGGGCAGCACCGGCGCAGCGCTCCGGGCACGTGGCCGCCGGATGGTACGCCGCGTCGCCGGGCCCCGCGGCGCGCCGGGCGGCGGCGCGCAAGCGCCGGGCACCGGACCTGGTGCGCCGCATGCCCGTCAATTGAGCTCGATGTTGGCGGCCTTGACCACCGCGGCCCAGCGTTCGTTCTCGGCCTTCAGGAAGGTCGCGTATTCCTCGGGCGTGCTGCCGATGGTCTCGGCGCCGACGATCTGCGCCTTCATGTCCTCGCTGCGCGCGGCCTGCTGCACCGCCGCACTGATGCGCTGCACGACCGCGCCCGGCGTGCCGGGCGGCGCGACCAGCCCCATCCAGCCGGTGACCTCGTAGCCCGGAACGCCGGATTCGCTGACGGTCGGGACACCGGGCAGGTAGCGCGACCGCTGGCTGGCCGTCACCGCGAGTGCCTTGAGCTTGCCGGCCTTGATGTTGGGCAGCGCCGTCAGGATGTTGTCGAAGTACATCTGGATGTGGCCGGCCAGCAGGTCGACATTGGCCTGGGCCGCGCCGGCATAGGACACGTGGACCATGGAGATGTCGGCCTTCTGCTGGAACAGCTCGGCTGCCATGTGCGGCGAGGTGCCGTTGCCTGGCGAGCCGAAATTGAGCTTGCCGGGGTTGGCGCGCGCGTACTGCAGCAACTCGCCCACGGTGTTGTAGGGCGCTGCGGCAGGAACGACCAGCACGCCCGGCACGTCGGCCACCAGCGAGACCGGCACCAGATCGCGCAGTGGGTCGTAGGGCGGTTTGCGCATCAGATGCGGGTTCACGGCCATGGTGCCGATGGTGCCCATGTACAGCGTGGTGCCGTCGGGCTTGGCGCGCACCACGGCCAGCGTCGCAGGCACGCCCGAGCCGCCCGTGCGGTTGTCCACGATCACGCTTTCGCCGAGCGCGGTCTGCAGCCGTGCGGCCACGGCGCGGCTGACGATGTCGACCGGCCCGCCGGCCGAAACCGGCACGATGATGCGGATCGGTCCTGCGGACGTGGACTGTGCCTGTGCGAGCGGCACGGCTGCCAGTGCCAGCACGGCCAGCGTGCGCCGCAGCCAGGAAAGGGGGTGCATGGGGTGTCTCCTAGGTGATGGATCTGGGGTTTCAGGACGCGACCTGGACGCCCGACTGGCCGTTGCGGCTGAGGGATTGCGCAATCCAGCCGGTGGACTTGGCCTGTGCGACAAAGCCCTCCAGCCAGGCGTGGCCGATGGCGCGGCCCCTGGGAATGGCCATGGCGTGCGCGATGCGCATGAACGCATCGGGCAGCACGCGCAAGCCTGCGTGCTCGGCGGCGAAGCGGTCCAGCGGCTGGCGCACCGCGGCCAGCGCATCGAGGCCCTGTCCGAGGAAGGCACGCAGCGCGTCGTCCGGTTGCGGCTCGCGCACGAGTTCGGCGTGGCGCAGCGTGCGCGTCAGGTGCAGTTCGTAGGCCGAGCCGCGCGTGGCGGCGATGCGCACGCCGGCGGCGTCGAGCTCGGCCGCACGTTGCCAGGGCGCCTGCGCACGGACCAGGTAGGTGCCTTCGATCAGCACGTAGGGCGCGCTGAAGTCGAGCCCGGCGCTGCGCTGCGGGTCGATGGCGAGAAAGGCCAGGTCCCAGCGGTCCTCGCGCAGGGCGTCGAACACCGCGCCGGCGGACGAGAACGGCACCCAGTCCACCGGCAGCGCCAGACGGTCGGCGATGGCTTGCGCCAGTTCGGCCGAGACGCCACGGGGTGCGCCGTCGGCACCACGGGCGGCCAGCAGCTGGTTGCCGAAGTTGATGGCGGCACGCAGGCGGCCGGTGGGCGCCAGGCTCTGGCGGACGGGGGCATCGGGACGGGACATGGACAGACGGCGCAAGGGCAATCGCCAAATTGTCCTGGCGTCGCTGGGCGCAGGACGGTGCTGGAGAACTAGCAGCTATGCGAAAACTGCAGATCGCGGCGCGCACGGCACGGCACCGTCACCTTCGTCATGCGTGGCTGCGGCCCGGTGCGGCAGGCCTGTCGGGCAGGCCCTCCACGCCACGCCCGGTGCGGTCGACATGCGGCCCGAGCGTCGGTGGCAGCGAGCGCCGCCTGCCGGCACGGGCCGGGGCACCCGGCCCACCGCTCCACCGTCCGGCCGCCTCAGCGCGCCGGCGCTGGCGGACGGACCATGTGGACATGGGCGATGCCGTCCTCCATGTAGGCCGCCGAGGTCGCGACGAAGCCGAAGCGGCCATAGAACGCCTGCAGATGGGCCTGTGCGCCGATCTGGATGGCCTGGGCGCCGTGCAGATCGGCACACAGCGCGACGCTGCGGGCCACCAGCTCCCTGCCCAGGCGCATGGCGCGGTAGCGTGGAGCCGTCACGACGCGGCCGATGCTGGGCTGTGGGTACGACACGCCAGGCGCCAACACGCGGGCGTACGCCGCCAGCGTCGCGCCGTCCCATGCCATGAGGTGGTGCGCGCCGGGATCCTTGCCGTCGATGTCCAGGTAGGCGCACTGCTGCTCCACCACGAAGACGGCTGCGCGCAGCTGCATGACCGCGTGCAGCGTGCCGGTGGTCAGCGCGTCGAAGGACTGGGCGTGCCAGCGCAGCGAAGGTGCCGCATCATCGAGATGGTTCATGGTGGACGCGTTGCGCAAAAAGGGGAACACGGCCGTGGCCACGGTCTGCGCATTGTGGCGCCACCGCAGCAGCCGCCGGCCAGTGGACCGCTGCTTGCCACCCTGGCGGCTCACCGTGCTAGCGTTGCGGCCCTTCCCGCACAAAGCGTCTCGCATGAACACCTTCGCGCCCGAACTCGTCCAGGCTTTCGCGCCCACCGGCCGCCTACGTGCCTCCATCAACTTGGGCAACCCCATCCTGGCCAGCCGCAATGCCGACGGTCATGCCACTGGCGTGTCGGTGGACCTTGCACGGGCCTTTGCCGAGCGGCTGGGCGTGTCGCTGGAGCTGGTGGTGTTCGACACGGCCGGCAAATCGGTGGACGCGGTGCGCGCCGAGCAGGCCGACATCGGCTTCTTCGCGATCGACCCGCTGCGCGGCGAGGGCATCCGCTTCACCGCGCCCTATGTGCTGATCGAGGGCTGCTACCTGGTCCGCACGCTGTCGCCGCTGCAGGCCAATGCCGAAGTGGACGCAGCAGGCCAGACCGTCATGGTCGGCAAGGGCAGTGCCTACGATCTGTTCCTCACGCGCGAGCTCAAGGCTGCGACCATCCTGCGCGCGCCCAGCTCGCCGGCGGTGGTGCAGAGCTTCCTGGACCAGCAGGCGGACGTGGCGGCCGGCGTCAGGCAGCAGTTGCAGGCCGATGCAGCGCGCCTGGGCGGCCTGCGCCTGCTGCCGGGCTGCTTCATGGTGATCCAGCAGGCCATGGGCGTCCCGGCTGGCCGCGGGGCCGGTGCCCAGGCCGCGCTGGCGGCCTTCGTGGAGGAGATGAAAGCCGCTGGCTTCGTTTCCGAGGCGTTGCAGCGCCACGGCATCCAGGGCGCCGCCGTGGCGCCGGCAGCCTAGTCCCTGGCAGAGATCGGGGCGGGCTCGGTGGCCGGGCCCGGCAGGTGCCGCATCGAGCCGTATTGCTTGGCGTAGAGCCAGGTGAACTCTGCGCCCATCAGGAACACCTGGGCCGAGTAGTAGACCCAGACGAAGATGACGATCAACGAGCCGGCCGCACCGAAGCTGGATGCCACGCCGCTCTTGCCGATGTACAGCCCGATCAGGAAGCGCCCCATGGTGAACAGCAGGGCAGTGATGGCCGCACCGATCCACACGTCGTACCAGCGCACGTGCACGCGCGGCATGATCTTGTAGATCATGGCGAACACGCCGGTGGTGAGCGCGAAGCCGACCACGATGTTGATGAGTTGCGCCAGGATCTCCCAGCCGATCAGCGCGTCGCCCCACCACTTCCCCAGTGCCGACACCACGGCACCCAGCACGAGCGAGACCATCAGCAGGAAGGCGATGCCCAGCACCATGCCGAAGGACAGAAGCCGCGTGTGCACGAGGTTCCACAGACCGCTGGCGTCGTTGCGCGCCGGTGCGCGCCAGATGCGGTCCAGGGCGTTCTGCAGCTCGCCGAAGACGGTGGTGGCGCCGATCAGCAGCACGCCCAGCCCGATCAGCGTGGAGACGATGCCCTGGGCCGGCTTGTTGACGCTGGCCAGCAGCGCTTCCAGCGTCTTGGCGGCGTCCGCGCCCATCAGGCCGGCCAGCTGGCCGAACAGCTCGCCGCGCGCGGCCTCCTCGCCAAACACCAGGCCGGCGACCGAGATGACGATCAGCAGCAGCGGCGCCATCGAGAAGACGCTGTAGTACGACAGGGCCGCGCCCATGCTGGGGGCATAGTCGTCCGACCAGGACTGCACCGCCTGCTTGCACAGCGCCAGCCACTGCTTGAACGTGGGCACGATGGGACGGTCGGGCGTGGCGCGGTTCACGACGTGGGCAGGGGAAGATGCGGTGCTCATGGCTTGGTGGATCGCGTGCTGGGAGGAAGGGCAGCCCTGGCGGCCGGGGCGGCACTGGCCAGGAGCTGCCGGCAGTCGGTGTCTTCACCGGGGCCGGTTTCCACCAAGGGTAGCAGGGCTGCGAGCGGGTTGATCAATGCAAGGGCCACGGCGCCGCCACCGCGCAGGGCCAGCGCGGCCTTGTCGAGTTCGTAGTCGGGCGAGCGAAAGGTCCCGTACACCCGCACGGGCGTGCGCAGGGAGAGGATGCCGGCGCGCTTGGGCTTGGGTGCGATGGTCAGGTCCATCCGCTCGCGGTCCAGGTCGAACGTGCCCTCGCCCTCGATGCGCGTGTCTGCCGTGTCGATGACGAACACGTCGGAAGTGCCCTGGCCATCCTTCACACCGAACGAGACGGCACCGCAATTGATGGGGATCGCCTTGTCGCCCCCCAT
>CAJYRH010000425.1 GCA_913776795.1 uncultured Pseudorhodoferax sp.
ATGGGCTGGGCTTGACCCTGGTCGTCTACATGGGGGTCGGTGCTGCCGGACAGATTGCCGAAGGCCTGCTGCAGGCCATGCCCGCGGACACCCTTGTCACCGTCATCGAGAACGCGAGCCGCCCGGAACAGCGCCACGCCACGACCAGGCTGGGCCAGCTCGTCAGCACCCTGGCGAAAAGCGGGCTTGGCAGTCCAGCTGTCTTTGTTGTCGGTGACGTGCTGCGTGCCATGGACTCGGCCAACTTCGTGGCGCAGGCCGCGGCGCTGGCCGACATCCATGAAAAACGCCGCCTGGGCTAAAAGCCTCAGGCGGCGTCGAGCGGCCGGCAACGGTTGTCAGGTCGCGCGGTACAGCAGCGCCAGATGGGTGCGACATTCCGCCGCGGTCCACGATTTGCCTGTCTTGACGAACGTCGCCTTGCCCAGAGCACCGAGGAACAAACCCCTGGCGTCTTCCGTCGAGATGTAATAAGAGCGCCCGAACGCCTCGGCGTTCAGGTAGGCGCACAGGCCAGCAAGCACGACGTCGATGTCTTCAACCGGATAGCTCGCGTGGTCCACACCGTTGAGAATTTCGTCGCAAGTCGCAGAGGTCCAGCCGGACTCATAGCACCGCGCGCTGGCACGCATGCGTTTTCCATTGACCGTGGCATTCCTGCCCGTGCCCATGTCCGTTCGGCCCTTGTAATCCACACCCAGACATTGCGCGAACTTGCGTGCGTTGCCTTTGTACGCATCCTTCCAGTGCTTGCAGGAATTGCCGACCTCATAGCAGCTCGTATCTTCGTTCTTGCGGGACATGTTGCCCGATTGGGCACCGGTCGTAGTGCACGCGTAATTGCCGGCCAGCGCGTTCTTGGCTGTGATGGATGCGAGCACCACAGGAGTGGCCGCGGCGCCACGGGCCAGACGTCGCCGGGATGGGTTCTGCAGATTTTTGTGATCGGCCATGGTCATAGCGATGTGAATTTTGGTAACCATAGCACGGCCTGTGCCGACTCAAAAATTCTGTTGTAAATCAGGAGTTTTTGTAACCGCCTTTGAAATATCACAACCATCTGTAAGGCGGGCCGACACCCGCTCAAGGCGAATTTCGCCGCGCCGAGGCCTGGTGCGCCAGATGCGGAAGGAGCAGGCTGAGCGGCATGCGTAGCCAATGGCTTCGCACGTAGAGCGCTGCCTCGGCCAACGCCGCTCCGGGCGCACGCATGCTGTGATGGGCCGTCGAAAACGCACGCATGAAGACCGGATCCATCCAGCGGTGGCGAGCGGCTGCAGGCAGTGCTTGGACCAAACCAGCCGGCAACACGGTGGCGAACACGGTGCCCGCGTAGTGCACAGCATAGGCCAGTGGTAGCACCAGGCCCAGTTCCCGCGCCCTCCCGACCAGCGCGTCGGCCGTGCCGCCGTCCGCCCGGTAGCCGCCCAGCATGAGATGCACGTCGTGCAAGTCGCGCAGCCCGTGGCCCCATTCACCTTCATGGAACAGGTGGCAGGCCGAATGCAGGATCTGGTCGACCAGGGTCGGAATGCGGATGTTCGGCCATTGCGACAACGCCGTTGCATCGGCCATGACCAGGTCCGGCCTCGTTTGCATGCGCGCCGTCTCAGGCAGCAGGTTGTGGTGCACGTCCAGCGCAGTGCCCCGCTGCACATGCACCATGGGCGGCAGTTCATGCATCCATTTGCGGTAATAACGGTCGTCGTACGCGTTGTCCGCCTTGACCATCCAGCCGTGCACGTGCAGGGCGTGTTCGACATCCGCCAGCCGTGCCTTGGGCACGAGGATGTCGACATCGTTGAAGGTCCGGCCGGTCGCCGCAGGCCCGCTGCTGGCGGCATAGGCTGCGCCCTTGAGCAGCGTCGCACACACGCCCGTGCCCTGCAGCGCGCGCGAAATCTGAGTCACCTCCCAGCGCACTGCGTTGTGCTGGCGGGCCACGATGCAGGCCGCCGCCGTGAAGTGCCGCTGCGCGCCCTCGGGCAACTGCAGGCCCTGCGCCCGGGCCTGCGCCAGGTGCCCCAGGCGACCAAGCAGCCCGGCGTTGCGGGCCTGGCGGATCGCCAGGTCCCACAGCGGCTCCGAGAAGGCCTGTATGGCGTCGTCATCGCGCAAGGCCCGCACGAGGGGCGAATCCAGCCAGATCATCGCACCAACCGCTCGAACAGCGCCATGGCATCGGGCAGGCGCGCGTAGCGAAAGTCCAGGCACTCGCAGCGCTCCACGAGTGCACCCACGAGATCAAAGCCGGTGCTGCCCAAAACTTCGTAGTTGAACGCGTGCGTGGCCGTGTGCATGAAGGCGTCGGCCTTGGCCCGCGGGGTCAGCGTGCATTGCGCGTCGGCCGACCAGCGCGGGTAAATGATGAAGGCCGGTTGCGCCCGCTGCGCGACCTGAAGCACACTGGCCGCGGGCGGCTTGAGATGGGCCACCGTGCCTTTGTGGGTGTCGTGTGCCGGGTCGCCAAAGACAGCGTCGTCCGAGAATGCGCGCACGATGCCGATCGAATCGTTCTTGAGGTTCACGGGGCGGGCCAGCCCCACGAGCATGCCGTCCTCACGGTCGACCAGCGCAATCTCGTCGGACAGCAGGCGCCAGCCACTCAGGGCCAGCGCA
>CAJYRH010000426.1 GCA_913776795.1 uncultured Pseudorhodoferax sp.
GGGGTCGAGGATCTTGCCGCCCTCCCACACGTCCTTGCCTTCGGCCTTCCTGGCACCGCGGATGATCTCCAGCCCCACCAGGGGTTGGTCCTTGCGGTCGTCGCTGCACACGGTGCAGCGCGCCTGAGGATCGGCCTCCTTGCGCAGCAGCTTCTCGATGCGGCCGCTCAACTGGCCGCCCTGCTCGCCGATCTGCATCTGCGCCTTGGCCTCGCCGGTCTTGTCGTCCACGCTCTGCCAGCGGCCCACGGGCGTCATCTGCGCCTGTGCGGCCAGGCCGCACAGCAGCAGGGTCAGCGGCAGCAGCTTCATGCCAGCGCCGCGTCGGTGTCCATGAGCACGCGGCTGCCGGCGCGCGCGGTGCGCATCAGCGTGGCGGTCTCGGGGAACAGTTTGGCGAAGTAGAAGCGCGCGGTCTGCAGCTTGGCCGTGTAGAACGGGTCGGTGCTGCCCGCGGCGATGGCGCGCAGCGATGCCTGGGCCATGCGCGCGAAGAAGTAGCCGAACACCAGGTGGCCGGCCACGCGCAGGTAGTCCACCGCGGCGGCGCCGACCTCGTCGGGGTTCTGCAGGCCCTTGAAGCCGACCTCCATCGTGAACTTGGTCAACTGCTCGCCCAGCACGGCGATGGGGTTGATGAACTCGGCCATCTTCTCGTTGACGCCCTCTTCCTCGACCAGCGCGCCGACCAGCTTGCCGAACTTCTTGAGCGCCGCGCCCTGGTCGCCCAGCACCTTGCGGCCCAGCAGGTCCAGCGACTGCACGGTGTTCGTGCCCTCGTAGATCATGTTGATGCGGTTGTCCCGCACGAACTGCTCCATGCCCCATTCCTTGATGAAGCCATGGCCACCGAAGACCTGCATGCAGGCATTGGTCGCGGTGTGGCCGTTGTCAGTGATGAAGGCCTTGACGATGGGCGTGAGCAGCGCCACGAGTTCGTCGGCATTCTTGCGCGCCTTCTCGTCGGGGTGGTGGTGGGCCTTGTCGAGCAGCAGCGTGCAGAAAATCTGCAGCGCGCGGCCGCCTTCGGCGTAGGCCTTGGCGGTCAGCAGCATCTTGCGCACGTCGGGGTGAACGATGATGGGATCGGCCTCCTTGTCCCTGGCCTTGGGGCCGGACAGCGAGCGCATCTGGATGCGGTCCTTGGCGTAGGCCAATGCGTTCTGGTAGGCCACCTCGGTCAGGCCCAGCGACTGGTTGCCCACGCCCAGGCGGGCCGCATTCATCATCACGAACATCGCGGCCAGGCCCTTGTTCGGCGCGCCGACCAGCGTGCCGATGGCGCCGTCGATGGCGATCTGCGCGGTGGCATTGCCGTGGATGCCCATCTTGTGTTCCAGACCCGTGCAGAAGATCGGGTTGCGCTCGCCCAGCGAGCCATCCGCCTTCACATGGAACTTGGGCACGACGAACAGGCTGATGCCCTTGCTGCCCTTGGGCGCGTCGGGCAGGCGGGCCAGCACCAGGTGCACGATGTTGGCGGCCATGCCGTGTTCGCCGGCCGAGATGAAGATCTTGTTGCCCGTGAGCTTGTAGGTGCCATCGGGCAGCGGCTCGGCCTTGGTGCGCAGCAGGCCTAGGTCGGTGCCGCAGTGCGGCTCGGTCAGGCACATGGTGCCGGTCCACTCGCCGCTCGTGAGCTTGGGAAGGTAAGTCTTCTTCTGTTCCTCGGTGCCGTGCGCGGCCAGCGCCTCGTAGGCGCCGTGCGACAGGCCCGGGTACATGGTCCAGGCCTGGTTGGCGCTATTGAGCATCTCGTACAGGCACTGGTTCACCACATAGGGCAGGCCCTGGCCGCCATAGGCCGGGTCGCAGGACAGGGCCGGCCAGCCGCCTTCGACGAACTGCGCGTACGCCTCCTTGAAGCCCTTGGGCGTGGCGACCTCGTGCGTGCTCTGGTCCAGCGTGCAGCCCTCGGTATCGCCCGAGATGTTCAGCGGAAAGGTGACCTCGGCTGCGAACTTGCCGGCTTCTTCCAGCACGGCGTTGATGGTGTCGGCATCGACCTCGGCATGGCGCGGCATCGCCTTGTATTCGTCGCTGACGCGCAGCACCTCGTGCAGCAGGAACTGCATGTCGCGCAGGGGGGGCGTGTAGCTGGGCATCTGGTCTTACTCCTTGGTGCTGGAAGGGCGGTTGGTCTTGGGCGCACGCTGGCGCGCGGCGGGTGGGGAAGCGGACGCTGCGGCGGCGGAGCTGCCGTAGCGCGAAAGAATGTGCTCGAAGCCGGCCTCGGCGCGGTGGATGGAGCCTGGGTTGTTCAGAAAGCGTTCCTCGTAGTGCAACGCGAGGATCAGGCCGTGGATCTCGAAGGCCATCTGGCGTGCGTCGGTGTCGGCGCGCAGGTCACCCTCCTGCTTGGCCAGGGCCACCGCACGGTCCAATGCCGCGAGCCAGGACTTGACCGAATCGACCAGCGCATCGCGCACCGGGCCGGGCCGGTCGTCGAACTCGGCTGCGCCACTGATGAAGATGCAGCCGGACTGGATCTCCACGGCCACGCGCTGCATCCAGTTGGCGAACAGCGCACGCAACCGTGGCAGGCCGCGCTCGACCTGCAGCGCAGGAAAGAACACCTCCTGCTCGAAGCGCTGGTAGTACTCGCGCACGACGGAGATCTGCAGTTCCTCGCGCGAGCCGAAATGCGCGAAGACGCCGGACTTGCTCATCTGGGTGAGCTCCGCCACGGCGCCAATCGACAGGCCTTCCAGCCCCATCTGCGAGGCCAGGCTCAGGGCGGCATCGACGATGGCAGCCTTGGTCTGGCGGCCCTTGGGCAGCACACGCACGTTGTCCACGGTGGACAAGGCCTTGGTGACAGCGGCGGAGACACGGGGCATGGCACAAGAGTAGAACGAACGGTCGTGCGATTTTGCAGGCAAATATCGGCGATGCAAGCCCGTGGCCCCATTTTTTTCGGGGCTGTAGTGGCGCTACCGCGCCGCCAGCGCAGTCGCCGCGATGGCCCGGCCCACGGCCTCGAAGAGCCGGCCGGCAGCGCGTTGCTCGTCCAGCTCGGCGGCGCAGACGGCGACCACGGTGGCGTCCCGGCCGCCGTCCTGCGGCTGCACCACGCCCATGTGGCAGGCGCGCTGGTGCTGCGTGCCGGTCTTGTGGATCAGGCGCAGCGCGCCGGGCAGACCCGCCTCGAGGCGGTAGTCGCCGCGCGTGTCGAACTTCATGGCCTTGAACAGGCGCGCCGTGCTGTCGGGCGCCAGCAGCTCGCCGCGCACCAGGCGTTCGAGCATGGCGCCGTAGCCGACCAGGGTGGCACTGTTGTGGCCATCGGCGTAGTAGGCCGCATAGGCGGTGTCGATGTCGGCGCGCAGTGCGCCAGCCGGCAGCCCAAGTGCACGGCGGACCGCCTCCGCGCGCCGGGTCATGGGCGCGGCCGCCACCTCCACCAGTTGCCGGTGGGTCAGGCGGTCGGCGCCGGGATGCAGCCGCGCATAGACGGCGCGGCGCACCTGGGTGAAATCGGTCAGCGTGCCGATCTGTCCGGCGCCACCGAAGGCCTGTGCCGCGCTGCGGTTCAGCGCGTCCGTTCCCACCACCCGCACCAGCATGTTGGCCGCCGTGTTGTCGCTGTCGCCCAGCATGCGCGTGAGCAGCGTGGCAATGCTGTAGGACTGGCCGACCGGGTTCCAGACCAGCGGGCCGGAGCCGTCGACCTTGTCGGTTTCGCGCAGGGCGACCTCGGTGTCCAGCCGAAGACGGCCGCCGTCGACCTGCTGGAGCACGGCCACGGCGATCGGCACCTTGGCAGTGGAACCCAGGTACCAGGACTGGCCGGCGCCGTAGTCCAGCGTGAGGCCGTCGCGCAGCCGTTTCACGTACACCCCCAGGTGGCCGGGTGTGGCTGCGTCGAGGCGGGCGATCTCCACGCGCAGACGCTCGGGCCAGTCGTGCGCGCGCGCCGCCTCAGGACGGACCAGCGCGGCCAGCAGCAGAAGGGCGGACAGTACAGCTCGGCGCATCGGGCACTCCTTGGGTCAGCACGCCGGAACGGCACAGTGCCGTGCCGACCTCGCGCAACGCACGCTCTGCGCGCGGCAGCGACAGCGCGCCGCGCGTGCACGCCACCACGAGCACGCGCGTGGCACCGCCGGCCGGCTGCACGATGCCGGCATCGCAGAACCGTGCGCGCTGCGTGCCGGTCTTGTGGGCGAAGCGCGCGCCGGCCGGCAGACCGGCCCGGATGCGTTGCGGCCCCGTCACCACCCGTTCCATGAGACCGAGCAGGTGGCGCGTCTGCGCCGGCGGCAGCAGCCGGCCATCGGCCAGCTGCGCGAGCAATTCACCATAAGCGTCCAGACGGCCTGAATTGAGGCCGGTGGCGTAGTAGGCGTCGTAGGCCTCGCCCAGCGTGGCCAGTCTGAACTCGCCGACCGGCACCTGCACCGTGCGGGCCAGGTATTGCAGGCGCGCGCTGTCGTCGCGCTGCTGGCGCAGCGCCAGCAACTCGCGCCCGGCCAGCCGCTGGGCGGCCGGCACCAATTGGCCGTAGACCGCGCGCCGGACGTCGGCGAGGCGGGTGATGGGGCCGAAGCCGCCCGCCGCGACTTCGGCGACGACCGCATTGACCTGCGCCACCCCGACCAGTCCGATCAGCATGTCGCTGGCGGTGTTGTCGCTGTGGATGAGCATCTGCTCGAGCAGATAGCCGATGGTCAGGGCAGCGCCCGGTGAATGGCTGTTGGTGGCACCGGCGCCGTCCACAAGGTCGTCGGCGCGCAGGGTGACCGGGGTCTCCAGCGCGTGGTCGCCACGGGCGATGCTGCGCAGCACGGCCACGGCCACAGGCACCTTCACCATGGAAGCGAGGTACCAGGACTGGTCGGACCGAAAGGACGCCGTTTCGCCGCTGGCAAGCGCGCGCACATAGACGCCGATGCGCGGGCCGTCGGGCGCCGCGTCGATGCGCGCCAACCCGGCCATCAGGCGTCCCTGCCAGGTTTCCGCGGCGACGCCGGACACAGCTGATACGCAAAGACACACCGCCAACGCCCATCCGCGGCCCGCACGAACGGCGCAGGCGCGGTGCTGCACGGGCTCAGCGCGGATCGCGATCAGACGTTTGCAGCCAGTCGCGGTGCTGCTGCCAAAGCCGGGCCGCTGCAGCGCGCCGCTCACGACGCCAACGCACGTACCAAACCAGCACCGCGGTTGCAAGTCCCGACAAGCCAAGCACCAACACCAACAACGACATCGATCCCGAACCCCTTACGCGAAAACACCGCCAGCCACTTGGCGACGTCAAGAGCCCATGATGGCACCGGCGGGCGCGACATTCCAAATGCGCACGTTTTCTCCTGTTACAGAAAAGCCTTAGTTCCGGCGAGGAAAACCGCTGCCCGGCAGCGGCTCAGGCGGGGTAGACGGCCCCTAGCACACGCGCGCCGCGCGCGCCGGTCACGCTGGCCAGGCTGGCGGTCTGACCGCGCAGCGTGCGGCTGGCCAGCCAGGCGAAGGCGGCGGCCTCGACCTGCTGCGGCGGCAGCCCCAGGGCCTGCGAGCTGACCACCTCCAGCTGCGGCAGGCCATCGTGCAGCCGGCGCATGAGGTCGCCATTGAAGGCGCCACCACCGCAGACTGCCAGCCGCGTGGCAGCGGGCGCGTGGGCCCGCACCGCATCCACGCAGACGCCGGCCGTCAGCTCGGCCAGCGTGGCCTGCACATCAGCCGCTGCCAGCCCGGCAAATCCGGCCAGCCGGGCCGCCAGCCACTGGGCATGGAACAGATCGCGTCCCGTGCTCTTGGGCGGCGGCAGCGCGAAATACGGCTCGGCCCGCAAGGCCGCGAGCAGGCCGGCATGGACGTGGCCGCTGGCAGCCCAGGCGCCGTCGGCATCGTAGGGTTGGCCTCGGTGGCGCTGGCACCATAGGTCCAGCAGCGCGTTGCCTGGCCCGCAGTCGAAGCCGAGCACGGCCGCATCCCGTCCCACCGGCGGCAGCACGCTCAGGTTGGAGATGCCGCCCAGGTTCAGCACCCCGAGCACTGCGTCCCGCTGGCCGAACTGCGCCTGGTGAAAGGCCGGCACCAGCGGGGCGCCCTGGCCGCCCGCGGCCAGGTCGCGGCTGCGCAGGTCGGCGACCACGGCGATGCCGCTTCGCTCGGCCAGCAGTGCGGGATTGAGCAGCTGGAGCGTATAGCCCACGCCATCGAAGGCCTGGGGCTGATGGCGCACCGTTTGGCCGTGGGCGCCGATGCCGCGCACCTGGGTCGGCGCAAGGCCCGTGTGCTGCAGCAACTGCTGCACCACCTGCGCATAGGCCAGCGCCACGCCGTTGGCCGCCAGGGCCGCGCGGTGCAGCTCGTTGTCGCCGGGGGTGTTGAGGGCCAGGAGTTCGGTCCGCAGCGCGGGGTCGAACGGGGCAGCCACATGGGCCAGCACGCGCAGGCCCTGTGCGGCGTCCTCGGCCAGCACGCCGTCCACGCCGTCCAGCGAGGTGCCGGACATCAGACCGATGAAGCACTCGGCCATCGGCCTGCCGCTTACCGGGCGCTGGCCTGCTGGACTGTGCCGGCCGTTGCCAGCTGCTGGCGCATGACTGAGGCCTGGCGCTCGAATGCGGCCTTGGCCGCGGCCGAGACGGTACCGGCCTGGGCCTGCCGGGCCATGACCATCGGGTCCTGGTGCTCGCCGTTCACGCGGAACTCGAAGTGCAGGTGCGGACCGGTGGCCCAACCCGTCGCGCCGACAGCGCCGATGTGCTCGCCCTGCTCCACGCGGTCACCCTTCTTGACGAGGATGCGCGAGAGGTGGGCGTAGACCGTCACCATGTCGTTGCGGTGCTTGACGTAGATGACGTTGCCGAAGCCATTCTGCACCCCGGCGAACTCGACCACGCCATCACCCACGGTGCGCACGGCGGTGCCGGTGGGCGCGCCGTAGTCCACGCCCAGGTGGGCGCGCCATTCCTTGAGGATGGGGTGAAAGCGGTTGGCGAACCCGCTGGTCACGCGCGAGAACTCCATCGGCGACGCCAGGAAGGCGCGGCGCAGGCTCTGCCCGTCCAGTCCATAGTAGCCACCCTTCTGGCCCGGCTCCTGGAACCACATCGACTGGAACACCTTGCCGTTGTTGGCGAACTCGGCGCTGAGCACGCGGCCAGGGCGCAGCACCTCGCCATCGGCTTCCAGCGTCTCGTAGACGACGGAGAAGCGGTCGCCCCGGCGCAGTGCGCTGCGGAAGTCGATGTCGCCCGAGAACATTTCGGCGATCTGCGAGGCCACCGATTCCGGCAGGCCCGCGTCGTCGGTGGCGGCGAACAGCGAGGAGGTGATCACGCCGCTGGCCAGCTGGCTGCCGGCCGTGAGCGGCGCCTGCTCCACACGCGAGGTGAAGCCCTGCGGCGTGCGCTCGACCACGAGCCGCTGGAACACGGTGGCGTCGGCGCTGGCGATCCAGCGCATGCTCAGGCGTTGCAGGCTGTGGTCGTCGCCGGCCTCTGCCGTGACCAGCCGGCCCGCCCGGCCCAGCAGCGTCTGGCGCACACGGGCATCGCGGCTCAGGTAGGCGACGGCGGCCGTGTCGGCGATGCCCAGGCGGTCCAGCAGCGAACGCGCGGTGTCGCTGGAGCGCGTGGTCTCGGTGCGGTAGAGGTTGAAGCGGTGCAGGTCCAGCGCCTCGATCTGGGCGTCCAGCGCCAGCGGCGTCACGCTTTGCGTGAGCTGGCGCACCGGCATGTCGGCCACATCGGGACCCAGGGAGGCAACGGCAAAGGCACCACCGCCACCGCACAGCAGCACGGCCGCCAGCAAGGCAGTGAGGCGTTTCGGGTGGCGCTGCAACAGATGCACAACGGAATCGAGAACGGTGGCCAGCCCGTTGGTCAAAAGCTTGTCCTCTGCATGAAGGAAGAAACGGATACGAACCCGCCAATGGCGGATTGCAGGAGGTCGGGTTTTCGTCTTACAGCGCAACCTAGAATTGCGGCTAAAAACCGGGCGCAGTATAGCGACGTCACCCGGCCGCAACAAATGGATAACCCTAATGGACACGACTGTAGACAATTCAAATGTTGCACCTGAAAAGTTGAGCGATCGTGTACAACAGGCCCTGGCGGTGACTCTGCGCGGTTGCGACGAACTCATCCCCCAGGCCGATTGGGTCAAAAAACTGCAGAAGGCCGAAGCCAGCGGCCAGCCGCTGCGCGTCAAGCTGGGCCTGGACCCGACCGCGCCGGACATCCACATCGGCCACACCGTGGTGCTGAACAAGATGCGCCAGCTGCAGGACCTGGGCCACACGGTGATCTTCTTGATCGGCGACTTCACGACCACGATCGGCGACCCCTCCGGGCGCAACAGCACCCGCCCGCCGCTCACGCGCGAGCAGATCGAGGCCAACGCCCAGACCTACTACAAACAGGCCAGCCTCGTGCTGGACCCGGCCAGGACCGAGATCCGCTACAACAGCGAGTGGAGCGACCCGTTGGGCACCCGCGGACTGATTCAGCTGGCGGCCAAGTACACGGTGGCCCGCATGATGGAGCGCAACGACTTCCACGACCGCTTCCACGCCGGCACGCCGATCAGCGTGCACGAGTTCCTCTATCCCCTGATGCAGGGCTACGACTCGGTGGCGCTCAAGGCCGACCTGGAACTGGGCGGCACCGACCAGAAGTTCAACCTGCTCATGGGCCGCCACCTGCAGGCCGAGTACGGGCAGGAGCCGCAGTGCATCCTGACCATGCCGCTGCTCGAAGGGCTGGACGGCGTGGAGAAGATGTCCAAGAGCAAGAACAACTACATCGGCATCTCCGAAGAACCCAACACCATGTTCGCCAAGGTGCTGTCGATCAGCGACGTGCTGATGTGGCGCTGGTACACGCTGCTGTCGTTCAGGAGCGAGGCCGAGATCGCCGCGCTCAAGGCCGGGGTGGAAGGCGGCCGCAATCCCAAGGACGCCAAGGTGATGCTGGCCAAGGAGATCACCGCGCGCTTTCACAGCGCGGCGGCGGCCGAGGCGGCGGAGCAGGACTTCCAGAACCGCGCCCGCGGCGGCGTGCCCGACGAAGTGCCCGAGGTG
>CAJYRH010000427.1 GCA_913776795.1 uncultured Pseudorhodoferax sp.
CCTACACGACGCTCTTCCGATCTGGTCGACGTCGACGATGCGGCGGATGCGGCCCGGGTGCGGCTGCATCACGACCACCTGGTCGCCCAGGAACACGGCCTCCTCCACGTCGTGCGTGACCAGCAGCATGGTGATGCGCTCGGCCTGCCAGATGCGCTGCAGCTCGTTCTGCAGCCGTGAGCGCGTCAGCGCGTCGAGCGCGCCGAAGGGCTCGTCCAGCAGCAGCACCCGCGGCCGGTTCACGAGGCCGCGCGCGATCGCCACGCGCTGCGCCATGCCGCCCGAGATCTGGTGCGGAAAAGATTGCTCGAACCCCTGCAGGCCGACCAGCGCCACATGCTCGGCCACGCGCTCGCGCTTCTCGGCCGGTGTGAGCTGCGCGTTGCGCAGGCCCACGGCGATGTTCTGCTCCACGTTGAGCCAGGGGAACAACCGGTGGTCCTGGAACACGATGCCGCGCTCGGGACCGGTCCCTGCAATGGGCCGGCCGTCGAGCTCGATGCGGCCCTCGTACTGGTCTTCCAGGCCCAGCACCAGGCGCAGCAGCGTGGACTTGCCGCAACCGCTGGCGCCCACGATGCTCACGAAGCGCCCCGACGGCACATGCAGGTCGATGTTCTCCAGCACCTGCAGTTCGCCGCCGGCGGCCTGGGTGCTCGCATAGCGCTTGCCCAGGGCGCGGATGTGCAGTTCGTTCTCGGCAGCGACAGCCGTGTTCATGCGGATCTCCCCAACCAGCGCGCCAGCCGGCGCTCCAACCAACGGGCCGAGGCGTTCATGGCCCAGCCCACCGTGCCGATGACCACCATGCCGAACAGCACGAGGTCCATGCGGAAATGCTCGCTGCCCTCGATCAGCGTGTTGCCGATGCCCTTGCCGGCCACCAGCAGGTACTCGGCGCCGATGGTGGCCAGCCAGGAATAGATCAGCGCCAGGTAGACGCCCGTGAAGATGGCCGGCAGCGCGGACGGCAGCACCACCTGCGTGACGGTCTGCCAGCGCGTGAAGCCGTAGACGCGCGCGACTTCGAGCAGCGCCTTGGGCGTGGTGCGGATGCCGTCGCAGGTATTGACCACCACCGGTACCAGCGCAGCTAGCGAGAGGAACACCACCTTGGCCACGTCGCCCAGGCCGAACCAGACCGAGATCAGCGGGATCCAGGCGAACAGCGAGATCTGCTTGAAGGTGTTGAAGCTCGGCCCCACGAGGCGGTTGAACAGCGGCGACAGGCCCAGCAGCGCGCCCAGCACCAGGCCGCCCAGTGTGCCGATCAGGAAGCCCGTGGCCTCGCGCGCCAGGCTGGCCGACAGCGCCCGCCAGAGCCGCCCGGTCTCGAGCTGCTCCCAGGCCGTGGCCAGCACCTTGCCTGGTGCCACCAGCAGGGCCGAGTTCACGAGCTCCAAACGCGCGGCCAGCGACCACAGCACGATGGCGGCCACCGGCAGCACGAAGCCGCGCCAGCGGCCTGTCGCTTGCGGCTTGAGCGGCGCGACTGTGGCGAGCTCGGCCCGTTCGGTTGCAACGCTCATGCCGTCCCCTTCACGCGGCGCTCGGCCCAGTCCAGCACCCGGTCGATGGCATAGCCGATGGCGCCGACCACGATCACGGCCGCCATCACCTGGTCCAGCTGGAACAGCTGGCGGCCGTAGACGATCAGGTAGCCCAGGCCTTCGCTGGACGCGACCAGTTCGACGACCACCAGCGACAGCCAGGCCTTGGTGAAGCCCAGGCGCAGGCCGGTGAACAGCGTGGGCACGGCATGCGGCAACACGATCTCCAATACCTGCTGGCGCGGCGTGTAGCCGTAGACCCGGCCGACCTCGCGCAGCGCCGGCGGCGTCTGGCGGAAGCCCTGCAAGGTGTTGAGCGCCACCGGCACGAGTGCAGCCTTGGCGATCAGGATGTATTTCAGCGGCTCGCCGATGCCGACCAGCAGCAGCACGAAGGGCAGCCAGCCGAGCACCGGAATCTGCACCAGCGCGTTGAAGCTGGGCAGCAGGTAGGCCTCCACGTTGCGCGACAGGCCCATCGCGGCGCCCAACGCCAGGCCCAGCAGCGCGCCGGCCGCGAAGCCGACCAGCACGCGCTGCAGGCTGGCCGACACGTGCAGCCACAGGTCACCGCTCCAGGCCAGGTCGCGCAGCGTCTCCCAGACGAACTGCGGCGGTGGCAGCACCTGGGGCGAGATCCAACCCTGCGCGGCGCCCAGGAACCACAGGCCCAGCAGCGCGGCCGGCAGCAGCCAGGGCAGCAGCGCACCGCCGCGCAGCCCGGCGGGCGCCCTGCGCGGCGCGGCGGCGGGCGCTGCCGGAGTCGCTGGCGCCGGCAGGGACGACGTGGCCAGCGCACCGCCCGTCAGCAGCGGCACGAAGGTCTGTTCGACGCCCATTCTTCAGCGCGCCGCGACGGAGGCGCTGCCCGGCACGGGCTTGCCCTTGGCGTCGTAGGCGGTCCAGTGGTTCTCCAGGCCCTGCTTCTTGAGCGCGGCCTGCAGGTACTTGGGTTCGAACCAGTCGTCCACGGTCACGCTGCGGCGGATCAGCTTGAGTTGGAGCGCGTCGTCGACGACGGCCTTGTAGCGCGCGCGCAGGAAGGCGTCGAGCAGCGGCGTGTTGCGCTCGGCCAGCGTCTGGTTCTCGAACTCGGCCTGGTACGAAGCGGCCGGCGTGCCGCTCTTGGCCCAGGTGGCGAACAGTTCGGTCCGGTTCTTCTCGTCGGACGCCCACTTCGCGGCGCGCACGAACACGTCGACCACGCGCTGCACCTCGGCCGGGTTGGCCTTCTCGAACGCGCCGTGCACGAGCAACGCGGCCTGCCGCGTGAAGGCCGGATCCTGGCCCTGCGTGGAGTAGACGATGCGGGCCAGGCCCTGGTCGCGCACCTTGAACCACTCGCTGCCGCCAAAGGCCGCATCGACGCCGCTGGAGACCAGTGCGGCCTGGGCGCTGCCGGTGTCCAGGTTCACGCCCTTGATGTCGCGTTCGCTGAGGCCGTTGGCGGCCAGCACGTTGATCGCGACCAGGTGGCCGTTGGTGCCGCGGAAGATCGAGACCTTGCGGTCCTTCAGGTCCTTGATCGACTGGATGTCCGACTTGGGCGGCACCACCACGTAGAGGTTGTTGCGCGTGCCGCTGGCCAGCAGCAGCCTGGTGTCCAGGCCATTGGCGCGGCCCACCAGGGACGGCAGGTCGCCCTGGTAGGCGAAGTCGATCTGCTTGTTCGACAGCGCCTCGTTGACGGCCGGGCCCGCGCCCTTGAAGAACAGCCATTCGATCTTGATGCCGGAGCTCTTGAACTCCTCCTCCAGCCACTGCTGGTTGCGCGCCACGCCGCCGGGCGAGCCGCCCCAGGTGACGGGGTCGCCGCCGCCGGCCGTGGCCACGCCGATGCGGATGACATCGGGCGCAGCATGTGCGCACGCGAACGCACCGGACAAGGCCAGTGCGGCGGCCCATCCCTTGAAGACTTGCTTGATCGAAAACATGTGAAGTCCTTGGAAGTCAGGCGGCGGAAGCGAGGCCGAGCTGTCGGCCCACGGCCGTGCCGTCGAAGAAGTGCGGATTGGCCTCGGTATAGAAGCGCAGCGGGTTGCCGAAGGTGAAGGCGCGGAAGTCCTGTGCCGAGATCACACCCTGCTCCACCAGGTCCCAGGTCTCGGCCAGCGGCTCGGTGAACTCGGGCACGTCCCAGTGGCCCACGTCGGACGACCAGATCGCATTGATCTTCACGCCGCCCGGGTGCACGCGGTGGTTGAAGGCGGCGGCCACCGTGCGGTCGTCGGCCTCGGAGCCGAAGAAGAACGGGTCGACCCAGCGCGCGCGGATGTCGTCGACGCTTTCGATGCCGGCCAGCGCGAAGTCGTCGATCTCCTCTGGCGTGGGCTCGCGGCTGTGCGGCAGAGCCGAGATGCCCAGGCTGTCGCGCACCAGCGTGGCCTTGTCCACGCTGCGGCCCTGCAGCAGGGCGCCGCCATGCTGGTCGAACAGCGCGGCCAGCAGGTCCACGTCCACGGCGGCCGGGTCGTAGTTGCGCACGGCATGGCGGTTGCGCTTTTCCCAGCGGTCCACCAGGTGGGTGTAGACATGCGAGCCCCAGTCGGCCCCGCCCTCCAGCAGCGCCACGCGCAGCCCCGGAAAGCGCCGCGTGACGCCGCCGAAGAACAGCGCCTTGGCGAACGCCTGCGAGCCATCGGCGAAGTGGCCGATGTGGTTGAACATGTAGTTGCTGGTGGAATGCCGGCCGGTCCAGCCCTGGCTGCCGTAGTGGGTGGTGACGGGCACGCCGAGTTCCACCACCCTGGCCCAGAACGGGTCGTAGTCGTGCGGGCTGTCGATGCCATAGAAGTCGGTGTAGGTCGCGTGCCTGGCGATCTCCGGGTGGTCCTTGGCCGGGTACTTCTCGGCGATCGCCGGGATGGGCCGCCGCACCCCTCCCGGGATGTTGATGACCTTGAGCTTCAATGTGTCGACCGCGAATTCCAGCTCCTCGATGGCTTCCTTGGGGTTGTGCATCGGGATGCCGGCCACCGGCGTGAGCCGGTCGGCGTAGGCGCGGTACTGGTCGGCGTGGAAGTGGTTCAGCGCGCGGTGCAGCGGCTGGCGGTACTCGCTGCCGGCCGCGGCCGGCGACAGCACGTCGTTGGGGAACAGCACGGAGTAGTCCGAACCCTGCTCGGCGAGGCGCTCGTACAGCAGCGCCGGGATGGTGTAGGTGGCCAGGTCGTAGGTGTTGCGCGTGACGCGGGCCCACCAGGGCGCGCGCAGCGTGCGGTGGTGGGCGCGTTCGGCGGGCGTCTGCTGGTACCAGTCCTTGCCACCGCCGTCGCGCGTGACGAAGCGCCCGCCCAGGGCCCTGCGCAGCGCGTCCACGAGCTGCGGTCCGCCGTACTGGGCGATGTAGTCTTCCAGCACCGGCGCATAGTCGTTGACGTGCACGTCGGTGTCGATGACGGGATGGTCCAGCCGCGCCTTGACGGCGGCCGAACGCGAAACCTTGGCAGAGTTCAGGCGGGTGTTCATGCGGGTGTTCCTCGGATGGAATCGGTCCGTCCATCTTCGAAGGCGTCCCGGCCTACAACAACGAAGGCTTTCGCATGTGCAAGCGTGCAGAACGGATAAGACGTAAGCTGCCGCGCACCATGACCCACCACCTTCTGCGCTGGAGCGCCCCGCTGCTGGCCGCACTGCTCACCGCCTGCGGCACCGTCGAGAGTCTGCAACCCGGCATGCCGCGCGCCGAAGTCCTGGCGCGCTGGGGCCAGCCCACGCGCGTCGTGCCGCTGCCCCAGGGCGAGCGGCTGCAGTACAGCTTCCAGCCCCAGGGCCAGGAGGTGGTGATGGTCGATGTCGATGCCACAGGCCGCGTGGTGCAGGCGCGCCAGGTCCTCAACGAGAACGACTTCGCGCGCATCGCGCTGGACGGCAGCTGGACCCAGGCCGATGTCGAGCGCGAGTTCGGCCCGCCGGGCTATGTGGGTGCGGTCGGACGCTGGGACGGACCGGTATGGACCTACCGCTGGCGCGGCGGCATGGTCGACCAGATGTTCTACGTGTACTTCGATCCGGCCGGCCGCGTGCGTCGCACCGAGATCGGCATGGACCCGCGGCAGTTCCGCGACAGGCGTTAGGCGCTCGTGCCGGGCTGCAGCGGCCCCCTGGCGCGGCCCGTGTCGTACGTGGAAAAAATGCTTGGCTGGCCTGAACAGTTGGCTAGCAAAAACGACCT
>CAJYRH010000428.1 GCA_913776795.1 uncultured Pseudorhodoferax sp.
CTTTCCTCCAGCGCGGGCGCGAGGTCGACGAGCACCAGGTAGCGCCAACCGTCGGCATCGAGCGCCACCACCTTGAAACGGTAGCCCTCTGGCGGAAAGCCGCACTGGGCCATCGCCTCGCGCACCACGGCGAACAGCTGCGCACGGCGGTCCGCGCGCTCCACCTTGCGCACGGCAGCCGGATCGAGCCCGGACGGCGCCGCTGCGGACACTTGTTGATCCACCACGCCCATGTCAGGTCGTGGCGTCGCGGCGGCGGCGGTTCACCATGCGCTTGGACACGACGGCTCCCGCAGCCATGGCCACGGCCAGGGCCAGCTCGGGCCGGCGGCTGCTCAGCTCGCCGAAGCGCAGCGGCGACAGGCTCCACAGCCGCGCCGGCATGCCGGCCTGCACCGTTGCACTGCGCGGCGCGCGCGAGAAGAAGCTGCCTTCGCCCACGGCCGATCCCGCACTCACGATGGCCAGCCGCACCTCGCCCTGGTCGTCCTCGTAGTGCACGCTGAGATTGCCGCTTTCGATGAAGTACAGGGTGCGGTCGGCCGCGCCCTGCTTGAACAGCACCTGCCCGGCCGCCAGCGCCAGTGGCTGCAGGTAGGGCGTCAGCACCTCCCATTGCGCTGGTGTCAGCTGCAGCAGCAACTGATCGTCGACCTTGGTGTCGGCGATGGCGCGCACCAGATCCTGGATGTCGAAGCGGGCGGGCGGCGGAGAGGAAGTCATGGCGGGGGTTGGGGCTCCTGCGGCTACTTGCCGATGCAGAACCGGGAGAAGATGACGCCCAGCAGATCATCCGATCCGAAGGCGCCGGTGATTTCGTTCAGGGCATTTTGCGCCAGCCGAAGTTCCTCGGCCATGAGGTCCAGCGTCCGCCCATCGGCCAGGTGGAGCCCCACGGCGTCGAGGTGCCCACGCACCCGGCCCAGTGCCTGCACATGGCGCGCGCGAGCCAGATACACGCCCTCCGGCAGGGTCTGCCAGCCCGCGGCACGCAGCAGCGCCGAACGCAGTTCGGCCAGGCCCGCACCGGTCTTTGCAGACAGGTGCAGGCCCTCGGGCAGCGCACCATCGCCCGCAGCGTCGCGCTTGTTCCAGACCTGCAACACCGGCACGCCCGCAGGCAGGCGCTGCGCGATCTCGGCGTCGGCCCGCTGCGCGCCCGGGTCGTCCCGGCGCAACAGGTCGTGCAGGAACAGCACGGCGTCGGCCCCGGCGATGGCGCCCCAGGCGCGTTCGATGCCGATGCGCTCGACCGGGTCGTCGCTGTCGCGCAGGCCGGCGGTGTCGACCACGTGCAGCGGCACGCCCTCGATCTGGATGGACTGCTCGACCTTGTCGCGTGTCGTGCCCGCGATCGGCGTGACGATGGCCAGCTCGGCGCCGGCCAGCGCGTTGAGCAGAGAAGACTTGCCGGCATTGGGCTGGCCCGCGATGACCACCGTGATGCCCTCGCGCAGCAACGCGCCCTGGCGCGTGCGCGCAAGCACGGTTTGCAGCTGCCGCTGCAGGCCATCGAGCTGGCCCTGCGCGTCGGCCTTGCGCAGGAAGTCGATGTCTTCCTCCGGGAAGTCCAGCGTCGCTTCGACCAGCATGCGCAGGTGGATCAGGCGGTCGCGCAGTGCGTCGATCTGCTGGGAGAACTCGCCCGCCAGCGAACGGCTGGCGCTGCGCGCGGCCGCCTCGGTGCTGGCGTCGATGAGGTCGGCCACGGCCTCGGCCTGGGCCAGGTCGAGCTTGTCGTTGAGAAACGCCCGCTGCGTGAACTCACCGGGCTCGGCCGCGCGCAGCCCGATGCCGGCGCCGGCCTGCAGGCAGCGCGCCAGCAGTAGCTGCATGACCACCGGGCCGCCGTGCGCCTGCAGCTCCAGCACCTCTTCGCCGGTGTAGCTGTTCGGCGCCGGGAAATGCAGCGCCAGGCCCTGGTCGATCGTGCTGCCATCGGCATCGCGGAACGGCAGGTAGGTGGCCTCGCGCGGCTTGAGCGACCGGCCGCAGACGGCCGCCACCAGCGGTGCAAGATCGCGCCCAGAGGCGCGCACGATGCCCACCGCCCCGCGGCCAGCTGCGGTGGCGATGGCAACGATGGGATCACGGGGCGAGGCGGTCATGGGCTGTGAAATGTACAAAAGCCACGGGCCGCTAGCGCGGCCCTTGGCGGACGGGTGGTGTGCCGGCTTACCGGAACTTCGGCAGGTTGAATTGCGGCGGCACGCCCATGCGGGTGTTGATGATCCACTGCTGCACGATGGACAGGATGTTGTTCGTGATCCAGTACAGCACCAGGCCGGACGGGAAGAAGAAGAACATCACCGAGAACGCCAGCGGCATGAACCACATCAGCTTGGCCTGCATCGGGTCCGGCGGGGCCGGATTCAGCGCGGTTTGCAGCATGGTGGTCATCGTCATGATCACGGGCAGCAGGTACCACGGGTCGGGTGCGGACAGGTCACGGATCCAGCCGATCCAGGGTGCGCCGCGCATTTCCACGCTGGACAGCAGCACCCAGTACAGCGCGATGAACACGGGGATCTGGATCATGATGGGCAGGCAGCCGCCCAAGGGGTTGATCTTTTCCTCCTTGTACATCTTCATCATGGCCTGCTGCATTTCCTGCGGCTTGTCCTTCAGGCGCTCGCGCATTTCCTGGATACGCGGGTTCACCGCCTTCATCTTGGCCATGCTCGCGTAGGCCTTGGCGTTGAGCCAGTAGAAGGCGATCTTGAGCAGCACAACGAGAGCCACGATGGACCAGCCCCAGTTCTGGATCACGCTGTGCAGCTTGTCCAGCAGCCAGTACAGCGGCTTGGCCAGCACGGTCAGCCAGCCATAGTCCTTCACGAGCTCCAGGCCCGGGGCCAGCGCCTCGAGCATCTTCTCTTCCTGCGGGCCCACGAACAAGCGCGATTCCGTCGCCTGGCTCGCACCCGGCGCCACAGCCGGCATCGTGCTGATCATGCCCACCGCATAGAGGTTGTTCGACACCTTGCGCGCGAAGATGTCGCGCGCGATGCCGTCGCCCAGCAGCCAGGCGCTTGCGAAGTAGTGCTGCACCATGGCCACGTAGCCGTTGGTGGACTGCTTCTCGAACTTGGCGTCGTTCTTCTCGATGTCCTTGAACTCGACCTTCTGGTACTTCTTGGCCTCGGTGTAGACCGCCGGGCCCGTGAAGGTGGAGTAGAAGCTCGACTCGCCGGCCAGCTTGTTGCCGTCGCGCACGAGCTGCAGGTACACCTGCGGCGTGACGGGCGCGGTACCCGTGTTGACGACCTCGTGCTTGACGCCGATGGCGTAGGAGCCGCGCGTGAGCGTATAGGTCTTGACCAGCTTGACGCCGCCGCTCTCGGGCGACTCGAAGCGCACTTCCAGCTGGTTGCTGCCTTCGGCCAGCTGGCGCGGGCCCGGTACGGCCGTCATCACGGTCGTGTGGTTGGGCAGGCCCGGCGCACCGATGAGGCCGGTCTGCGCGAGGTAGACGCGGTCGGCGCTCTCGTCCAGCAGCACGAAGTGACGGCTGGGGTCGTGCAGGTCGATGTTTTTGAGCAGTTCGGCGCGCACCAGCGAGCCGCCGGCCGTGTCGAAGCTGAGCTTGAGCACGTCCGTGCTGGCCTCCACACGCTCGCGCGCCGGCGCCGGCGTGACGGGCGTGCCTGGCACCTGGCCGGCACCCGCAGGGGCTGCGGCGGTGCCAGCCGTTGGAACGGCGCTGTCAGAGGCGGATGCGGTCGAAGCCGCGCCACCGGGTGCCGACGAAGCCGCCGCCGGCGCGGTGGCTGTGGGCGTCGGAAAGAAGGTGGCCTGGCGGCCGTTGTGGATCTGCCACTTGTCCCACAGCATCACCAGGGAGAAACCAAGGATCACCCACAGGATGGTTCGGCGGATATCGTTCATGGAAGGCTAGTCGGAGGAAGACGGGAACAGCCGGCCGAAGAGGCGGGGCCGCTGCGCGGGCACCGGGTCGTGTCCGCCATCGCACCAGGGATGGCAACGCGCGAGCCGGCGCAGTGTAAGGTAGCTGCCCATGCCCGCACCGTGCTGCTCCAGCGCGCCGATGGCATAGGTGGAGCAGCTGGGTTCGAACCGGCAGGCCGAGCCCAGCCAGGGGCTCAGCAGCAGCTTGTAGCCGCGCACCAGTGCGATGAGGGCGCGCTGCATCACGCCGCGGCCCGGCGCACGAGCTGCTCGAGCTCGCTGCGCACCGCCTGCTTGAGCTGCGCCGAGGTGGCGCTGATGAACTGCTTGCGGTCGAAGCCGCTGCGCAGGCGCACCACATGCACGGCCGCGGGCAGGGCGGCGGCATGCGCATCGCAGACCGCATAGATCTGGCGGCGGATGGCGTTGCGCGTGACGGCGCGGCGCGCCCAGCGCTTGGGCAGCACGGCGCCGATCCAGCAGTCAGTGACGGGGAACAGCGGACGCGCGCCAGCCTGCTCGTCCACAGCGGGAGCAGGCAGCGCGATGCGGTGCAGTGCGAAGTGGGCTGTCCGCGAGACGGTGGTGCCGGCCATCACGGCCTGGAACTGCGCGCGCGTCTTGAGTCGCTGCACAGAGGCACCGAGAAGAAGGAGACAGCCATGCGGGGAGCCAACGCGAAGAAGGCCACCCGCGACAGACTCAGACGGCCAGGCGCTTGCGGCCCTTGGCGCGGCGCGCGTTGATGACGGCGCGACCGCCGCGGGTCTTCATGCGTGCCAGGAAACCGTGGACGCGGGCGCGGCGGATCTTGGAGGGTTGGTAGGTGCGTTTCATGTCACTTCCTTGGAAATCAGTTTCGGCGGGCAATGCCGTGTGCTTTACCCGCATACGGACCACAGGTTCGGTGCCGAAACCAGGCCGCCAACGACGCGCATGTCTGCAATGCACGCGATGACCTACCGATCCGCACCCGCGGCACCATGCGGTGGGCGACTCAAGAAGCTCTCAAGTGCCAAGCAGGGCCAAACCTCGGGGAACCCGCGATTATCGCCAAAATTCTTGCGCGGACAAGCTTTGCACTTTCGTGCGGTGCGCAGCCGCGTTCCAGCCCGCCCACACCTGACGGCCTTCAAGCTTGTGGACAAGTACCCGGACACCTAGAATGCCGGGTGCTTCAAAAAAACATTTATCCACAGGAGCTGGGCGGCGCATGATCGAGGGGAACCAAGCCAGCGGTGCCGCCGGCGACAGCCTTTGGCAGGCCTGCATCGAGCAGCTCGCCCAGGAACTTCCGGAACAGCAATTCAACACCTGGATCAAGCCTCTGACGGCCCAGGTGACGGGTGATTTCAGCAAGGTCACGGTGTACGTGGCCAACCGGTTCAAGCTCGACTGGATCCGCGCGCAGTACAGTGGCCGCATCACCCAGATGCTGGAGAACCTGTATGGCCAGCCCATCCAGCTCGAGTTAGCGATCACTCAGCGGGAAACCGTTGCCAGGATGACGCCGTTGCAGCTTGCTCGCGAAATCAGCGCGCAGTCTGAGCCGGCCGACATGGGCGAGGAGATCGCGCCCGGGCCACCCAAGAACCGCCTCAATTCGGCGCTCACTTTTTCCACGCTGGTGGAGGGCACGGCCAACCGCATGGCGCGTGCTGCGGCCATGCACGTGGCCGGCTCGCCCGGGCAGCTCTACAACCCGTTGTTCATTTACGGCGGCGTCGGCCTGGGCAAAACCCACCTGATGCATGCCGTAGGCAACAGGCTGCTCGAAGAAAGGCCCGGCGCCAAAGTTCTCTACATCCATGCCGAGCAGTTCGTTTCAGATGTGGTCAAGTCCTACCAACGCAAAACTTTCGATGAGTTCAAGGAGCGCTACCACTCGCTCGACCTGCTGCTGATCGACGACGTGCAGTTCTTCGCCAACAAGGACCGCACGCAGGAAGAGTTCTTCAACGCGTTCGAGGCATTGCTGGCCAAGAAGAGCCACATCGTGATGACGTCCGATACCTACCCCAAGGGGCTGCCGGACATCCATGAGCGCCTGGTCTCGCGCTTCGACTCCGGCCTCACGGTGGCCATCGAGCCGCCCGAGCTCGAGATGCGCGTGGCGATCCTGATCAACAAGTCGATCTCCGAAGGCACCGAGATGCCCGAAGAGGTGGCCTTCTTCGTCGCCAAGAACGTGCGCTCCAACGTGCGCGAGCTCGAAGGCGCGCTGCGCAAGATCCTGGCCTATTCGCGCTTCAACCAGAAGGAAATCTCGATCCAGCTGGCGCGCGAGGCGCTGCGCGACCTGCTGTCGATCCAGAACCGCCAGATCAGCGTGGAGAACATCCAGAAGACGGTGGCCGACTACTACAAGATCAAGGTCGCCGACATGTACAGCAAGAAGCGCCCGGCCAGCATCGCACGGCCGCGCCAGATCGCGATGTACCTGGCCAAGGAACTCACGCAGAAGAGCCTGCCCGAGATCGGCGAGCTGTTCGGTGGCCGCGACCACACCACCGTGCTGCATGCCGTGCGCAAGATCGGCGGCGAGCGCCAGCAGCTGTCCGAACTGAACCAGCAACTGCACGTGCTGGAGCAGACGCTCAAGGGATGAGTCTGGGCCACCGTTTCGCGGCTTCCATGTGCAACCGCCGCGGCGCAGATGCCACTGCGGATTCGGGCGAAAATGCGAAGCTTTTGCGCCAGCTCCACAAGAAATTCATCGAGAGGTTGACATGATCGTTCTGAAGACAGCCCAGAGCACCTTGCTGGCGGTGCTGCAATCGGTGTCGGGCATCGTGGAGCGGCGCCACACGCTGCCCATCCTGGCCAACGTGATGCTGCGCAAGAACGGCAATCAGGTGCAGCTGACCACGAGCGATCTGGAGATCCAGATCCGCACCACGGCCGAGCTGGGCGGCGACGAAGGCGGCTTCACCACCACGGTGGGCGCACGCAAGCTCATCGACATCCTGCGCACCATGCCAGCCGACCAGACGGTGGCCCTCGAATCTAGCCAGAACAAGCTGGTGCTCAAGGGGGGCAAGAGCCGCTTCACGCTGCAGACGCTACCGGCTGAAGACTTTCCGCTGGTGCAGGAATCGGCCGAGTTCGGCCCCGCCTTCAGCGTCCCGCAGAAGACGCTCAAGGAACTGTTGGGCCAGGTCGCGTTCGCGATGGCCGTGCACGACATCCGCTACTACCTCAACGGCATCCTGTTCGTGGCCGAGGGCAAGCAGCTGAGCCTGGTCGCCACCGACGGCCACCGCCTGGCCTTTGCCTCCGCCACGTTGGAGGTGGAAGTGCCCAAGCAGGAGGTGATCCTGCCGCGCAAGACCGTGCTGGAGCTGCAGCGCCTGCTGTCCGACGCCGGCGGCGAGGAAGCCCCGCAGATCGAACTGCAGTTCGCCAACAACCAGGCGCGGTTTCGCTTCGGTGGCATGGAGTTCGTCACCAAGCTGGTCGAGGGCAAGTTCCCCGACTACAACCGCGTGATCCCCAAGAGCCACAAGAATGCCATCACGCTGGGCCGTCAGGCGCTGTTGGCCAGCCTGCAGCGCACCGCCATCCTCACCAGCGAGAAGTTCAAGGGCGTGCGCCTGAACCTGGAACCCGGCACGCTGCGCGTGGCCTCCAGCAACGCCGAACAGGAAGAGGCCCAGGACGAGCTGGACATCGACTACGGCGGCGACAGCATCGAGATCGGCTTCAACGTCACCTACCTGATCGATGCGCTGGCCAACATGCAGCAGGACATGGTCAAGATCGAACTGTCCGACGGCAACAGCTCCGCGCTGCTCACCATCCCCGAGAACGCCAGCTTCAAGTACGTCGTGATGCCGATGCGGATCTGACCTCCGGCACCACCACTGCCTGCGACCCGCGTCACGAACGCGGGTTCGCTTTTTCCAGAGTGACTCGAAAAGCACGCCATGACCGAAGACAGCAAGCCCGTTCCCCCTACCGCCCACGAAAGCGCCATGGCGCCCACCGGTGAGGACGGCCTTCCATCGCTGTCGCAGCAGCCCAGGATCGACGCCCACCAGGTGGGCGCCAGCGAGGGTTATGGCGAAGGTGCCATCCAGATCCTCGAAGGCCTGGAGGCCGTGCGCAAGCGCCCCGGCATGTACATCGGAGACACGTCGGACGGCACCGGCCTGCACCACCTGGTGTTCGAGGTGGTCGACAACTCCATCGACGAGGCCCTGGCGGGCCATTGCGACGAGATCCTCGTCACCATCCACAGCGACAACTCGGTGAGCGTCGTCGACAACGGCCGCGGCATCCCCACCGGCGTGAAGATGGACGACAAGCACGAGCCCAAGCGCTCGGCGGCCGAGATCGCGCTGACCGAGCTGCACGCCGGCGGCAAGTTCAACCAGAACAGCTACAAGGTCTCGGGCGGCCTGCACGGCGTGGGCGTGTCCTGCGTGAACGCACTCTCGAAGATGCTGCGCCTGACCGTGCGCCGCGAGGGCAAGGTCCATGTGATGGAGTTCAGCAAGGGCTTCGTGCAGAACCGCATCGTGGAGCAGGTGAACGGCATCGACATCTCGCCCATGCAGGTGCTGGGCGAAACCGAAAAGCGCGGCACCGAGGTGCATTTCCTGCCCGACACCGAGATCTTCAAAGAGAACAACGATTTCCACTACGAGATCCTCTCGAAGCGGCTGCGCGAGCTCTCCTTCCTGAACAACGGCGTCAACATCAAGCTCAAGGACGAGCGCAGCGGCAAGGAAGACGACTTCTCCGGCGCCGGCGGCGTCAAGGGCTTCGTGGACTTCATCAACAAGGGCAAGACCGTCCTGAACCCGAACGTGTTCCACGCCATCGGCGAACGCGCTGCCGAGACCTACGGCGGCATCGCCGGCACGCAGATCGGCGTGGAAGTGGCCATGCAGTGGAACAGCGGCTACAACGAGCAGGTGCTGTGCTTCACCAACAACATCCCGCAGCGTGACGGCGGCACCCACCTGACCGGCCTGCGCGCGGCGATGACGCGCGTCATCAACAAGTACATCGAAGAGAACGAGCTGGCCAAGAAGGCCAAGGTCGAGGTGACCGGCGACGACATGCGCGAAGGCCTCACCTGCGTGCTGAGCGTGAAGGTGCCCGAGCCCAAGTTCAGCAGCCAGACCAAGGACAAGCTCGTGAGCAGCGAAGTGCGCGCGCCGGTGGAAGACATCGTCGGCCGCCTGCTGACCGACTACCTGCAGGAACGCCCGGGCGACGCCAAGATCATCTGCGGCAAGATCGTCGAGGCCGCCCGCGCGCGCGAAGCCGCACGCAAGGCCCGCGAGATGACGCGCCGCAAGGGCGTGCTCGACGGCATGGGCCTGCCCGGCAAGCTGGCCGACTGCCAGGAGAAGGACCCCGCGCTGTGCGAGATCTACATCGTCGAGGGTGACTCCGCCGGAGGCTCCGCAAAGCAGGGCCGCGACCGCAAGTTCCAGGCGATCCTGCCGCTGCGAGGCAAGATCCTGAACGTGGAAAAAGCGCGCTACGAGAAGCTGCTCACCAGCAACGAAATCCTCACGCTGATCACGGCCCTGGGCACCGGCATCGGCAAGGCCGGCGGTGGCGGCCCCGACGGCAAGGACGACTTCGACGTCGCCAAGCTGCGCTACCACCGCATCATCATCATGACCGACGCCGACGTGGACGGCGCCCACATCCGCACGCTGCTGCTGACCTTCTTCTACCGCCAGATGCCCGAGCT
>CAJYRH010000429.1 GCA_913776795.1 uncultured Pseudorhodoferax sp.
CAGCAGCGCGTGGCGCTGGCGCGGGCCCTGGCCATCGACCCGCGCGCCTTGCTGCTGGACGAGCCGCTCTCCGCGCTGGACGCCAGCGTGCGCGGCCACCTGCGCGACCAGATCCGCGCACTGCAGCGGCGCTTCGGCGCCACCACGCTGCTGGTCACCCACGACCAGGAAGAGGCGCTGGCCATGGCCGACCGCGTGGCGGTGCTCAAGGACGGCCGCCTGCTGCAGATGGCCACGCCGCGCGAGCTGTACGAGCGGCCGGCCGAGCGCGCCGTGGCCGAGTTCGTCGGCCTGTCGACCCTGCTGCCGGCGCGCGTGTCGGCGCCCGACCGCCTCGACCTGGGCTTCGCCGAACTGGCCGCACCCACCGAGGGCCGGGCCGCCGGCCAGGCCGTGCATCTGCTGGTGCGGCCCGAGCACGTGCAGGCCGATCCGCCCGAGGGCACGCCCAACCGGCTGGCCGGCCGCCCCGGTGCCGTGCGCTACCTGGGTGCGGTCACGCGCTACGACTTCGAGGTGGCCGGCGCGCCGCGCGCCTTCCTGGCCGAAGGCCACCAGCCTGCCGCGCAGGCCATCGCCATTGCGCCGGCGCACCTCCGGCTGCTGGACCGCTGAACGTCCGCGGTCGCGTCTACCTTTTTCCCAGAAGACCTCCCTCATCCAAGGAGCCCTCCATGCAACGCAGACAACTCATCCAGGCCGCCGGCGCCCTGCCGCTGGCCGCCCTGGGCGCGCGCAGCGCCTTCGCCTTCGACGGCGCCGAACTCTATGCGGGCGAGCGCGCCCTGTACGACGAGGCCAAGAAGGAGGGCATGTGCGTCTCCTTCGACACCGGCCCGGAATGGGCCAATTGGAAGTCGCTGTTCCGCGACTTCAAGAAGCGCTATCCCGAGATCGAGCTGACCTACAACGACCTGGGCTCCGCCGCCACGGTGGTCGCGCTCGACAAGATGCGCCGCCGCCCGCAGGCCGACACCGCCTACTACTTCGCCGCCTCGGCCGTCGACGCGGTGAAGAAGGACGTGGTCGCGCCCTTCAAGCCGATCCAGTTCGACACGCTGCCGCCGGTGTTCCGCGAGGCCGAGGGCCGCTGGTTCACCATCCACACGCTCAACGTCGCCTTCCTGGTCAACAAGAAGCTGGTCAAGACCGTGCCCACCGGCTGGGCCGACCTGCTCAAGCCCGAGTACAAGGGCGCCGTCACCTACCTCGACCCGCGCAGCACCGGTGTGGGGCAGGTGCTGACCTTCGCCGCCGCCTACGCCAACGGCGGCGACGTGGACAACATCAAGCCCGGCACCGACTACCTGGGCCGCCTGCATGCCGCGGGCAACGTGCAGCGCGTGGAAGGCACCACGCCCTATGCCAAGTTCCTCAAGGGCGAGATCCCCATCTGGATCGGCTACGAGAACGACGGCCTCAAGGCCAAGTACGTGGACGGCATGGGCGATGCCTGCGAGGTGGTGATTCCGAAGGAAGCCAGCGTGGCCGCGCCCTACGCCATCAGCCTGGTCAAGAACGGGCCCAACCCCAATGCCGGCAAGCTGTGGCTCAACTTCATCATGAGCACGGCCGGCCAGCAGCTCTTCGCGCAGGGCTTCGTGCGGCCGGCGGTGCCGGGCACGCCGCTGCCGGCCGACGTCGCGAGCAAGATGCCGGCGGCACCGCAGATCCGGCCGCTGGACGTGGTCAAGGCCGCGGCCCGCAAGGCCGAGCTGGACCAGCTCTGGGCCCAGGCCACCCTCGGCAAGTGAGCGCGCAGCCATGATCCGCCGCTTCGGTGCCTGGCCGGCCTGGCTGTTCATGGCGCTGTTCTTCGCGCTGCCACTGGCGGCGCTGGTGCCCGAGGCCTTCGCCGGCGGCGGCAGCGCCTTCGGCCGGCTGTGGGCCCATCCGCTGCTGCCGGCCTCGGTGCGCAACACGCTGGCGCTGGGCCTGACGGCCGGCGGCGTGTCGGCGCTGGTGGGCACGGCGGTGGCCATCGAACTGGCGCGCCAGCCGGCCGGCCGCCGGCGCTGGATGATGACGCTGCTGGGCCTGCCGCTGGCCTTCTCGGGCCTGGTCATCGCCTACGGCTTCATCCTGGCCTTCGGCCGCGCCGGCTTCGTCACCCAGCTGCTGGCCGGCCTGGGCGCCGATCCGGCGGTGGTGGGCGGCTGGATCTACGGCGCGGCGGGCCTGGGCCTGGCCTATGCCTACTACCTGGTGCCGCGCGTGGCGCTGGCGCTCTACCCGGTGTTCGCCAACCTGGACCTGCGGCCCATGCTGGCCGCGCGCACGCTGGGCGCCACGCGCTGGCAGGCCTTCCGCGACACCGTGCTGGCCGAGGTCGCGCCCTCGGTGCTGGGCAATGCCTGCCTGGTGGCGGCCATCGCCATGGGCACCTACGGCACCGCGCTGGCGCTGGTCGGCACCCAGCTCAACATCCTGCCCCTGCTGCTGTATGCCCAGGTGGGCGACGGCGGTTCGGACTTCAGCCTGGCGGCTGCGCTCTCGCTGCTGCTGATGGGGCTGTGCGTGGCCGTGATGGCCGTGGGCGACGCCATCGCCCGCCGCCGCGGCTGACGGCGCCCCCGAGCGCGACTGCGAACGACATGAAGAACGACCCCACGACGATTCCCGACACCCCGGCCTGGCCGCCTGCGCTCGCCGATGCCCTCGAACGGCTGGCCCGGCGCCAGCAGGGCCCCGCGCGCCTGCGCCGGCCCGTGGGCCTGATCGGCCCCGGCGACGGCGGCGAGCGCGAATGCAGCGCCGCCCGCGCGGTGGCCCATGCCCTGGCCGGCGCCGGCATGGCCATCGTCTGCGGCGGCCGCGGCGGCGTGATGGCCGCCGCTTCCCAGGGCGCCGCGGAGGCCGGCGGCATCGCCCTCGGCATCCTGCCCGAGGAGGACGAGCGCAATGCCAATCCCTGGCTCACCCTGGCCCTGCCCACCGGCATGGGCGAGATGCGCAATGCCCTCATCGCCCGCAGCGCCCTCTGCCTGGTGGCCATCGGCGGCAACATGGGCACGCTGTCGGAGATGGCGCTCGGCCTCAAATGGGGCAAGCCGGTGTTCGTGATGCACGGCGATGTGGAGTTGCCCGGAGCGGTGAAAGCGGCGGGCGTCGACGACATGCTGGCGAAGGTGCTGGCCGTGCTGGTGGGTTGACGCGGAACGAGACGGCGCTCCGGCGCTCGGGCGGCGTCCCGGGACGGCGGACGCGATCGGATCGGCAGCGTCCGGTCCGGGGGGAAGGCTCGGCTCGGCGCGGCGATTGTGAATTCCGGCCCTGGCCGGCGGCGGCCCGCCATGGTCATGGTCCGGGAATCCACG